>NZ_JBGLYQ010000029.1:0-101071 GCF_047304105.1 Duganella sp. Dugasp56 | reverse complement strand
GGGGCCGGGGGGGGGCCGCTGGTATCCCCCCCGGCTGGGGGGGCGCGGGGGGGGGGGCTTGGGGCTTCAACGCCAACGGCCTCTCCGATTCGTCCGACTAGAAACCGCCGGAGGCGGTTTTTTGCTTTACATCATCTAATTCCGTATGGAAGCTCGACCAAATATTAAGGCCGCTTCGCGTTATAGCCTATTTTTTAATAAAACCATACCTTGGCTATAATTTGTGAATCCTATGGTTGAACATCTCAAGCAAAGCGAAATGAACGCACTTACTAACATTCAGTTCTTGAACGGACCGGATGGCCAGCCCGCGTTCGCTGTCATTCCCTACAATGATTACCTGGTGCTGACCAAGCAAGTGCCAGCACGCGACGTTCCTAACGCCGTGGTCGGCAAGATCATCAAGGACGGTGTTACGCCGATCCGCGCGTGGCGCGAATATCTTGGGCTGACCCAAGCGGAAGTTGCCGGCAGGCTCGGGATTTCCCAGCCGTCCTACGCCGTCCAGGAAAATAGCGAAAAGCTCCGTAAATCGACCCGTGAAAAGATCGCGTTGGCGCTGGGCATCTTGCCGGAACAACTGAACTTGTAGACGTCTTTAGGCTGCCAACGCAAGGCCATACCACGCATCATTGGCACATGAGCCAACGCGGATCCGCAACTGCGGGGTTTCGTGCACGGACATCGGCTGTTCGTCAGCAAGCAGCGTCACCATCGCCGGTACGTCCCGGCAGTTGATCGCGGCCTGGAAGCGAAGCACCAGTTCGCGGCACAGTTTTTCGTCCGATGACGCCTCATCCTTCTCCTCACGCAGCCGCCTGCGCGCACGCGCCAGGTACTGCCGCGCATTGACCGTCTTCGTGCCGAGCGCCGCCGCAATGTCGGCATGTTCGCACTCGAAGACTTCATGCAGCACCAGCGCCAGGCGCTCGGACGGCGTCAGGCATGCCAGCAAGCGGGCCAGCGCCTCACCCAGTTCAGCGCGTCGCAGCAGCTCATCCTCCGGCAATGCAGGCGGCACATCGGGCACCAGTTCCATTGCGACGCGTGCCGCCACCGCATCCCGGCCGCGTTTGCGCAGGCGGTCGATCGACTGGTGCTGCACGACAGTAGTCAGCCACGCCGCCGGCGTTGTCAGCGTCCCCTGTTCGGCGCCATGCCACTTGAGAAAACAGTCCTGCACAATATCCTCGGCCTCCGCCTCGCTGCCGACGATGCGGCTGCTGATCGCCTTCAGGCGCGGGCGCAGTTGCTCGAACATGGCGCAGTCGGTATCGGTGGTGCGTGGCATATTGAATCTCCTGTTGCGGTGGTGGTACCACTTGACGCTTGGTGGCGCCCGGATGTGACACGCCAACTATATATTTTTTTCGCGTCACACGGCACCCGGCCGCGGACGTCAAGCGGGCAGTGAGTCAACTCCGTGATTCAACTCCACCGCCAAAGGACGATCATGACTTCGAATTCTCCCATGGGACTGGGTCTGGTACCCACCGTCATCGAACAAACCGCGCGCGGCGAGCGCGTCTTCGACATTTACTCCTGCCTGCTGAAGGAGCGCGTGATCTTCCTGGTGGGCGAGGTGACCGAGCAATCGGCCAACCTGATCGTCGCGCAGTTGCTGTTCCTGGAATCGGACAATCCCAACAAGGATATTTCGCTGTACATCAATTCGCCGGGCGGCTCGGTGTATGCCGGCATGGCGGTCTACGACACGATGCAGTTCATCAGGCCCGACGTATCTACCCTGTGCACCGGCTTCGCCGCCAGCATGGGTTCCTTCCTGCTCGCCGCCGGCGCGAAAGGCAAGCGCTATGCCTTGCCCAACGCGCGCATCATGATCCACCAGCCGCACGGCGGGTCGCAGGGCGTGGCGTCCGATATCGAAATCCAGGCGCGTGAAGTGTTGTACCAGCGTCACCGCCTTAACACCATCATGGCCGAGCGCACCGGGCAAACGCTGGCGCAGGTCGAAAAGGATTCGGACCGCGACAACTACATGTCGGCCCGCCAGGGCGTGGAATATGGCCTGATCGACCAGGTACTGGAGACGCGCGACGCCGGCCGAAATCTTTGATTGAATGGCAGCTGGGTACGGTTTCGTACAGACGGGCAGAGGACAGGCGCGCAAGCTGCACGCACTGGCCTTCTTATCGGCCATCCCCACCTCAAGGAAAATCCCCATGCCGTTCCAACACGCAGTCGTCTGGCTCGACCAGACCGAAGCTCATGTCATCCATTTCACGCGTGATGACGCCATGACGGAAGTCATTAAAACCACCTCGCAGCATCAGAAAGCCGGCGTTACCGGCAACAACCGCGCCGAGCCTGACCATACCTACATGGACGAAGTGATCGCCGCCGTCACCGACGCCAAGCAGATCCTGGTGGTCGGCCCCGGTGTGGAAAAGCTTGTGCTCATGCGCCACATGGCCAAGAGCTATGGCGAAACGGCTGAAAAAGTGATCAGTGTCGAAACCGTCGATCATCCGAACGACGGCCAGTTGCTGACCTATGCGCGCAAGTACTTCGTCAAATCAGACCTGACGAACTAAGGTGTTGCGAAGCGGGCATTCACTGGCGCTGCTAGAATCGGTTTTCCCAGTTCTGCCGCGCAGGCCACATCATGCTCAAATTCGCCCAACCTCAACTCGATGAAGACACTATCCAGGCAGTAGCCGCCGTGCTGCGCTCCAACTGGATAGCGACCGGCCCAAAGGTGGCCGAACTTGAGCGGGCGTTATCGGAGAGCTTTGGTTCGCGGCCTACACGCGTCGTCACGTCGGCAACCGGCGCGATGGAGATTGCGCTGCAGGTCTGCGGCATCGGTCCCGGCGATGAAGTCATCACCTCGGCGCAAAGCTTCTTCTCTGCGATGAACATGATCGTCAAGGTCGGCGCCGCGCCGGTGTTCGTCGATTGCGACCTGCATACCCGTGCCATCGATCTGGCCCAGGTGGAGGCCGCCATCACGCCGCGCACCAAAGCCATCATGCCGACGCACTTCCCAGGCGCCCTGGGCGACATCGACGCGCTCTACGCACTGGCCAAACGCCATCAGTTGCGCGTGATCGAAGACGCCGCGCTGGTGCAGGGCTCGTACTGGAAGGACCAGCCGATCGGCGGCTTCGGCGACATCGCCACGTTCAGCTTCCATCCGAATAAAAACATGACCACCATCGAAGGCGGCGCCATCGTCGTCGCCAGCGAGGACGAGGCCAAACTGGTCGACGTGCTGCGCTTCCACGGCATCCAGCGTCTACCGGACGACACGCGCGATGTCGCCATCGCCGCCGGAAAATTCAATATGTCCGACGTAGCGGCGGTGATCGGCATCCATCAGCTGAAGCAGTTGCCGCGCTTCCTGGCACAGCGCGCGGCGCTGGCCGGGCGTTACTTCGAGCGTTTTCCGCAACTGCCCGGCGTGGTGCTGCCGCCGCAAGGACAGCCGCGCCAAAGCTGGAACATGTTCAATGTGCTGATTCCATACGAGCAGTTCGGTCACACGCGCAAGAGCTTCCGCGCCGCGTTGCAGGAGCAGGGTATCGGCACCGGCATGTCCTACGAAGCCTGCCATCTGACCACCGTCGGCCGGCAATACGGCTACACCGACGGCCAGTTCCCGAACGCCGAGCGCATTGCGCGCGAAACCGTCACCTTGCCACTGCATGCGGATATGTCGATGGACGACGTCGACCGTGTTTGCGAGGTCGTCGGCAAGGTGCTCGCCGCAGCCTGAGACCCGGACGCTGGCAGTTCCGCTCAAATGCTATACACTACCTGTAGTGGTGACTGATTTGAGGTATGTCATGGAGCAACTTACCGTGGAATTGGATGATCGCGAGATGGCGGTGCTGCATTCCGCTGCACGTGCCCGTAGCATCGATCCGACACATATGACCAAGCTGCAGCTGCTAAACCTGCTGACCGCGCAAAAGCCCAGCGCCGCTCGCGCCAAACGCTTGGCCGCCATTATGAGTGTGCATGGCATATGGAAGGATGACCCGACCAAGCCGAAAGATGGGGGCGACTATCAACGCGAGATGCGTGCCGAATGGCGATAGCACTTTTTGATAGCAGCATCCTGATAGACAACCTGAACGGCCATGCCGCTGCAGCGTTGGAGATTCTGAGCTACGACGACGCGATCATCAGCTCAATCACCTGGATGGAAGTGGCATGCGTGATGGACGAGCCCGCCAAGGTTCAGTTTCAAGCCTTCCTTGACGACGCTGGCATTCGCGTTGTGCATCCGAACAACGACATCATGCGCCGTGCAACGACGATCCGAGGCAACAGTATCGCTCACCCGCCTAAATTCAGGCTCCCAGATTGTATTATCCGAGCGACTGCGGAAGCATCCGGGCGGATCATTATTACCCGTAATCCCGGGGACTTTGGGGGCGAAGGACCGTTAGTGCGTGTGCCCTATGAGATCGTCGCGGGTGTGGCCGTTAAAGTCAGGCCTCCGCTGCTTTAGCGGGATTAGCTTCAGTTCGTAGGTGCAGTACTCGTTCTGATGTCGTGAATATGGGCCGCCCAGGCGGCCCGTATTTTTTAGAAGCCTGGCGCCGGCACTTCCGGGATCTGGTTGCGCAGGCTGGCGTTGATGGTGTTCCAACCCTTGATCACGGCGATGGCGTAGCTCATTTCAGCGATTTCGTTGTCGCTGAAATGCTCCTTCAGCAGCGCGAAATCGGCGTCGGTCGGATGCTGGTGCGGAATCGCGTTGACCGCTTCGGCCCAGTTCAGCGCGGCGCGTTCGCGGTCGCTGAAGAACGGCGCTTCGCGCCAGCCGGCGATGGCGTTCACGTGGCGTGGATTGGCTTCCTGCTTGATCAGGTCGCGCCAGTGCATGTCGACGCACACGCCGCAGCCGTTGATTTGCGAGATGCGCAGATTGATCAGCTCCACCAGGCGCGCGCCCAGCGAGCTTTTCTTGACGGTGCCGGACAGCGCGATCATGGCCTGCAGGTTGGCCGGAGCGAGTTGGAAGAAGTTGAGACGGGCAGCGTGGTTCATGATGAGGCCTTTCTGTCAGGTAGAGGGCACACCATTGCGCCCTCCATACCTGTAAGACGGGGCGGTTTGCCGTCTTGTGACAGCCCACGCAAAAAAACTCAAATAAATTGCGGCACGCCGGTCAGCTTGTCCGGATTGCGCACGATGAAGATCGAAACGATGCGTCCGTCCTCCACCAGGAAAGACTGCGCCGATTCCAGCTTGCCGTTCACATAACGCACCAGTCCGGGCTCGCCGTTGACGCGCGCCTGGCGGTAGGCGACCTGCGTCGGATTCTGGTATTCCAGCGACCAGTAGACGCCAGCCACCCGTCCCGCGCCGTGCAGGATGTGCAGGAAAGAGTTGACCTTGCCGCCGCCGTCGGCCACCAGTTGTACATCGTCCGCCATCATCGCCTTCATTGCGGAACGGTCGCCCAGTTTGGCCGCCTCCATGAACTTACCCAGCAGGTCGTGGTGCTGCTCCTTCGGCACGTCGAAGCGCGGCTTCTGCTGCTGTACGCGCTCCTGCGCGCGATGCACCATCTGGCGGCAGGCCGATTCGCTCTTGCCCAGCATGTTGGCGATATCCGCGTAATCGTGATCGAACACCTGCCGCATCAGGAACGCCGCGCGCTCCTCCGGCGACAGACGCTCCAGCACCCACAGGAACGCCATCGACACTTCGCTGGCCATTTCGGCACTGCTCTCGGGCGTGCGCTCGTCCATCTCGACGATGGGTTCCGGCAGCCACCAGCCCACATACGATTCGCGCTCGGCCATGCGCGAGCGCAGGCGGTCTATCGCCAGCCGGGTGGTGATGGTCACCAGCCACGCCTCGGCCGATTGCACCGCCTCCTTCTCGCTGCCGTGCCAGCGCAGCCAGGCATCCTGCACCACGTCCTCGGCGTCGGCGCGGGTGCCGAGCATGCGGTAGGCGATTGAAAACAGCCGCGGACGCAGCGCGGCAAATGTGGCCAGTTCGGCGGGGGAGTTTTGGTCGGTCATGATGGTTAGACGCGGCAGCGTTCCGGTTTGTGACAGTGTTGCACAACTGTTGCTTATCTGTTGATTCCATGTTGGTTTCGCAGCACCTCGCGACGCAGCAAAAAAATACAACACTGCGATAAAAATAATTTTACGTTTTCTTCGCGGCCCGTGCCGCATGCCGCACCAGCGCACAAGAGGGAGAAGGGCTTCTTTATCCAGAATGTGAATTTAGATGTACAAAATGATTCGTGTGCGTCGCACAAAAATCCCCTTACGCTGGCATGACTTCTTATCAACAACGGGAACCGCCGTGGACAAACTACTTACCTTCCCCGATCAGTCAGGAATGACCTTGTCGATCCGCGCCAAGGCGATGTTGTTTCACGATCCGCGCTCGTCGGAGCTGCTGCAGCAGGTGGAGCGTATCGCGCGCAGCGACGCCACGACCCTGATCATCGGCGAGACCGGCACCGGCAAGGAGCTGATTGCGCGCCACATCCACAACCAGAGCGAACGTCGCGGTCCCTTCGTCGCCGTCAACTGCGGCGCCTTCAGCGAATCGCTGATCGACGCCGAATTGTTCGGCCATGAGGCGGGCGCCTTCACCGGCGCCACGCAGGCGCGTTCCGGCTGGTTCGAGGCGGCCAACGGCGGCACGCTGTTCCTCGACGAGATCGGCGACCTGTCGCTGGCGTTGCAGGTCAAGCTGCTGCGCGTGCTGCAGGAGCGCCAGGTGGTGCGCCTGGGCGCGCGTCACCCGATTCCGTTGAACGTACGCCTGGTGGCCGCCACCAACGTCGACTTGCACAAGGCGATTGCCGCCGAACGCTTCCGCTCCGACCTGTACTACCGCCTCGGCGTGGCGACCGTGCATCTGCCGCCGCTGAGTGAGCGCACCGGCGACATCCTGCCGTTGGCGCGTCATTTCATCGATGTCTACAGCGGCAAGCTGAAACTGGAGAACGTCACGCTGTCGGCGGACGCCAAGCTGGCGCTGTTGTCCTACGAATGGCCGGGCAATATTCGTGAGCTGGAAAACGTCATCCACTTTGCGCTGATCGTCTGCCGCGACAACCAGATCCAGGCCGAAGACTTGAAGTTGACGGGCATCTCGCACCGCCACCAGAACCATCACGCGCGGCAGGCGCCGGTGGCGGCCGCGCCGCTGTCGAATGCGGACAGCTTCCTGCAGCAGTTGTCGGTGCTGGTCAACAGCATGATCGACGCCGACCAGCCGGACCTATTCGAGCGGCTGGAGGAGGGCCTGGTCCGCACCGCGTTCGACACCTGCAACCGCAACCAGGTGCAGACCGCGCGGGTGTTGGGCATCAGCCGCAACATCCTGCGCACGCATTTGAAGCGTTTCGGCCTGATCGGCTTCGAAGCCGGCGCGGACATCGCAGCCGTGGGAACCGTCGCGGGCGGCCACGGCGAACTGCTGCAGCACTGATGGCGGCGGCAACCATGCGTCTGCAGGCGCACCAGCTGGCATGCGCGCGCGGAGAGCGACAGCTGTTCAGCGATCTGAATCTCGAGCTGCAAAGCGGCGAAGCCTTGTGGCTCAAGGGCGGCAACGGCAGTGGAAAAACCAGTCTGCTGCGATTGCTGTGCGGCCTTGGCCGGCCGCTGGCGGGAGAAGTGCGCTGGAACGGTCAGCCTATCCAGAAGCTGCGCGAGGATTTTCACCGGCATCTGATTTACTGCGGCCACGCCAGCGCCGTCAAGGACGACCTGTCGGCATGGGAGAACGTCGCCACCGCCAGCACCCTGTCCGGCGTAACGTGCAACCGTGAGCAGGCGGTGGTGGCGCTGGTCAGCGTGGGGCTGGGCGGTGCCGCCGACCTGCCGGCACGGGCCTTGTCGCAGGGCCAGCGCCGCCGCGTCGCGCTGGCGCGGCTGGCGGTCGAGCCGTTGCCGCCCTTGCTGCTGCTGGACGAACCGTTTGTCGCGCTGGACGCCGCCGCCGTGCAGTCGCTGTGCCGCACGCTGAACCGGCACCTCGCCGCCGGCGGCATGCTGGTCTACACCACGCACCAGGCGCAGGCGCTGCAGGCGCGCCGCCTGGAGCAGTTCGACCTCGACCAGTTGCTGCCATGCTGACCGCGCTGGGCCATGTGATACGGCGCGACCTGCTGCTGGCGTTCCGCCGCCGCGCCGATGTGTTGAGCACCCTGGTGTTCTTCGTCATCGTTTGCACGCTGTTCCCGCTGGGTGTCGGACCGGAGCCGGAGCTGCTGCGCACACTGGGGCCGGGCGTGCTGTGGGTGGCCGCGCTGCTGGCCAGCACGCTGGCGCTGAACCGCCTGTTCGGCCTCGATCATGCCGACGGCACGCTGGAGCAGATGCTGCTGTCGTCCGAGCCGCTGGTGCTGATCGTCGCCGGCAAGGTGGTGGCGCACTGGCTGATCAGCGGCCTGCCGCTGGTATTGCTGACGCCTGTGCTGGCGTTGCAGTTCGACCTGGGCCCGCAGGCCACGGCGTCGCTGGCAATCAGCCTGCTGGTCGGCACGCCGGCGTTAAGCCTGGTGGGCGCCATCGGCGCAGCGCTGACGCTGGACGTACGTGGCGGCGGCGTGCTGCTGGCATTGCTGGTACTGCCGCTGTATGCACCGGTGCTGATCTTTGGCGCCGGCGCGGCGGTGGCGGAGGCCGGCAGCAGTGCCGCCGAAGCCAACCTGCTGCTGCTGGGCGGCCTGCTGGCCGGCGCGGCGGCGTTGTCGCCGTGGGCTACCGCATCGGCATTACGCATTTCGCTTGAATGAATAGAAAAGGAACACCACCGTGCTGAGTATCCGAACACCTTACCCCGCCGCAGACGGGCCCGCGCGCGCGGGCAGCTGGCTGCGTTACGCCGCGCCGCAGGCTTTCTTTCCGGTGGCCGGCCGCCTGATACCGTGGCTGCTGTCCGCCGCGCTGCTACTGACGATAGCCGGCCTGTATATCGGCCTGTTCGTGGCGCCGACCGATCACCAGCAGGGAGATGCCTACCGCATCATCTTCGTGCACGTTCCCGCCGCATGGCTGTCGATGCTGATCTACCTGGCGATGGCTTTCTGGGCCGCCGTTGGCTTGGTGCTGAACACAAGGCTGTCGTCGATGATGGCCAGCGCGCTGGCGCCGACCGGCGCGCTGTTCACTTTCCTGGCGTTGTGGACCGGCGCGCTGTGGGGCAAGCCGACATGGGGCGCATGGTGGGTGTGGGACGCGCGCCTGACGTCGGAACTGATACTGCTGTTCCTCTACATCGGCTTCATGGCGCTGCAGGCGGCGATCAACGATCCGCGCCGCGCCGACCGCGCAGGCGCCGTGCTGGCGCTGGTCGGCGTGGTCAACGTGCCGGTGATTTATTTTTCCGTCCAGTGGTGGAACACGCTGCATCAAGGCTCGTCGGTATCGCTGCGCAGCGCGCCAACGATGGCGACGCTGATGCTGCAAGGGATGCTGATCATGACGCTGGCCCTGTGGGCCTACGCCATCGCCGCCACGCTGCAAAGGTTGCGGACGATCGTGCTGGAGCGCGAACGGCACACGGAATGGGTACAACGCTACATCACGGAGCAGCGATGAATTGGGATAGCTGGAGCGATTTCATCGCAATGGGCGGATACGCCAGGTATGTATGGGGTTCGTTCGCCGTCGTGGGGATTGCCCTCGCAGGCGAGCAATCAGCGCTGATCCTGCGCTGGCGCGCCGCGCGCAAGGCGGTCGGGAAGCGCGTATGACACGCCGTCAACAACGCCTGGCGCTGCTGGCCGCCGCCTTGGGCGCGCTGCTGCTCGCGGCCTGGCTGGTCCTGTCGGCGTTTCAAAAGAACCTGGTGTTCTTCTTTACGCCCAGCCAGATCCTGGCCGGCGAGGCGCCACGCAACAAGAGCTTCCGCATGGGCGGCATGGTCGAGCCGAACAGCCTGAAACGGGAAGCCGACGGCGTCACCGTCAGCTTCGTTGTCACGGACACCGTGCGCAGCTTGCCTGTGCACTATCGCGGCATCCTGCCGGACCTGTTCAAGGAAGGGAAGGGCGTGGTCGCGCAGGGAAAACTGGGCGACGACCACCGCTTCGTCGCCGACGAGGTATTGGCCAAGCACGATGAAAACTACATGCCGCCGGACGCCGCGTACGCGTTGAAAAAAGGCCGCCAGACCGCCAAGGTGGACAAATGATCCCAGAACTCGGCAACTTCGCATTGATGTTGGCATTGTGCCTGGCGCTTGTGCAGGGCAGCCTGCCGTTGCTGGGTGCCTGGCGCGGTAACCGGCGCTGGATCGCCTTGGCGCGGCCGGCGGCGGCGGGACAGTTCACGTTTATCAGTTTCGCCTTCGGCTGCCTGCTGGCGTCCTTCATCGCCAACGATTTTTCGGTGGCATACGTGGCATCCAATTCCAACTCCATGCTGCCGCTGCACTTCCGCGTGGCCGCCGTCTGGGGAGGCCACGAGGGCTCACTGCTGCTGTGGGTGCAGATACTGGCGTTGTGGACGCTCGCGGTCGCGGTGTTCAGCCGCCGGCTGCCGGCCGCCATGACGGCGCGCGTACTGGCCGTCATGGCCTGGATCAGCGTCGGCTTCCTGCTGTTCATGCTGTTCACGTCCAATCCGTTCGACCGTCTTCTGCCGGCCGCGCGTGACGGCCGAGATCTCGATCCGTTGCTGCAGGATTTCGGCATGATCATCCATCCACCGCTGCTGTACATGGGCTATGTCGGCTTCTCCGTGGCGTTCGCGTTCGCCATCGCGGCGCTGCTGAGCGGAGAACTGGATGCGGCGTGGGCGCGCTGGTCGCGTCCATGGACGCTGGTGGCGTGGTCCTTCCTCACGCTGGGCATCTTCATGGGCAGCTTCTGGGCTTACTATGAGCTGGGCTGGGGCGGCTGGTGGTTCTGGGACGCGGTGGAAAACGCCTCCTTCATGCCATGGCTGGTCGGCACGGCGCTGATCCACTCGCTGGCGGTGACGGAAAAACGCGGCAGCTTCAAGAACTGGACGGTGCTGCTGGCGATCGTCGCGTTCTCGCTGTCGCTGCTCGGCACCTTCCTCGTACGCTCGGGCGTGCTGACGTCGGTGCATGCCTTCGCCACCGATCCGCGCCGCGGCCTGTTCATCCTGGTGTTCCTGGCGATCGTGATCGGCGGCTCGCTGACGCTGTATGCATGGCGTGCGCCGTCGGTGGGGCTGGGCGGCAGGTTCGCGCTGTTCTCGCGCGAGACGCTGCTGTTGCTGAACAACGTGCTGCTGCTGACCGCGGCCGCCACGGTATTACTGGGCACCTTGTACCCACTGTTCCTGGATGCGCTGGACCTCGGCAAGATATCGGTCGGCGCACCGTACTTCGAGGCGGTTTTTGTGCCGCTGATGCTGCCTGTGCTGCTATTGATGGCCGCCGCACCATTCGTCGAATGGAAGTCCGCGTCGCTGCGCACGGTTCTGGCGCGCGTCTCGCGCATCGCGCAGGCGGCGCTGCTGCTCGGGTTGACCGCGTGGTTTGGGTGGAAGGTGTCGCCGGCAGTGGCGGGCGGCCTGATGCTGGCCGTGTGGATATTGCTGGGGACCGCGCTGCATCTGTATCAACGTCTTGCCGAACCGGGGGAGGGCGTGCCGTTCATGCGCCATCTGGCCAAGCAGCCGCTGAGCTACTGGGGCATGCTGGCCGCGCATGCCGGCGTGGCGGTGTTCGTGGTCGGCGTCACGCTGGTCAATGGCGGCCAAGTATCGGCCGACGCCAGCATGCGGGTGGGCGACAGCATCGTCAGCAACGGCTGGCGCTACAGCTTCACGGCGTTGAACAAGGTGGATGGCCCCAACTACATCGCCGCGCGCGCCACCTTCGAAGTACGCAACACGGATGGAAAGGTATTGCTGCTGCAACCGGAAAAGCGTTACTACACGGTGCAGCAGATGCCGATGACGGAAGCGGCGATCGATCGCGGCTTCTCGCGCGACATCTACCTGTCGCTGGGCGAGCCAACCAAAGGCGGCGCCTGGGCGGTACGCATGCAGTACAAGCCGTTTGTCGGCTGGATATGGGCGGGCTGCCTGATCATCGCCGGCGGCGGCTTGCTGGCCGCGTCGGACCGGCGCTACCGGCTGGCGCGCCAGTCGCGTGCGGTGACATCGTCCGCCGTCGTTCCCGCTTGAACTGGAGTTGAACATGAAACGATATCTGTTGCCCTTGGGTGGATTTCTTGTGCTGCTGATCTTCCTCGGCGTTGGCTTGCGGCTCAAGCCGCAGGAAATTCCTTCGCCGCTGATCGGCAAGCGCGCACCGGCGTTCGCGCTGCCGCAGGTGGAGGATGCAGGGCGCACCTTCCGGTCGAAGGACATGGATGGCAAGGTGTGGGTATTGAATGTGTGGGCGTCGTGGTGCGCGCCTTGCCGCGCCGAGCATCCGGTGCTGCTTGAGTTCTCCCGGCTGGGCGCGGCGCCGGTCGTCGGCTTGAACTACAACGACGCGCGTGGCGACAGCCAGAGATGGTTGCGGGAATTCGGCAATCCGTATCTGGTGTCGGCTTTCGACGGCGATGGCAAGACCGGCATCGAATTCGGCGTTTACGGCGTGCCGGAGACCTTCGTCATCGACAAACGGGGGCAGATCCGGCTCAAGTTGACCGGCCCGCTGACGTCGGACCTGATACGCGACAAGCTGCTGCCGCTGATACGCGAGTTGAATCATGCTTGAACTGCGCCGCCTGCTGCTGACGTTCTGCGCGGCGACGCTGTGCTGCATCGTGCAGGCAGCACCGCAAGCCGACGGCGCGCTTGAATTACGCGTCAATCATGTGGCCGAGCAGCTGCGCTGCCTGGTCTGCCAGAACCAGACCATCGCCGACTCGCATGCGCAGCTGGCTCTGGACCTGAAGAACGAGGCGCGAACGCAGTTGGCACAAGGGCGTTCCGAGCAGGACGTGATCGACTTCATGGTGCAACGCTACGGCGACTTCGTGCTGTATCGTCCGCCGTTCAAACCAAACACCTGGTTGTTGTGGATAGGACCGTTCCTGTTGCTGGCCGCCGGAATGGCCACATTGCTGTACATCTTGCGACAGCGGGAGGAAAAGACATGACCGGATTTATCCTGATCGCCGGCGTGATGCTGGCTTGTAGCCTGGCTTTCGTGTTGCCCGTCCTTTTGCGCCGCGAGGCTGGCGGTGACGGCACGCCAGCGTCGCGCCAGCGCTGGCCGCTGGTGTTGATTGCGGTCGCGTTGCCTGTGCTGGCCGCCTCGCTGTACGCAGGGATCGGCAATCCGAAAGGGCTGCTGCCGCCACCGGAATCGGTGCAGGCCATCGCCGCCCGCGCGGTCGGGCCGGAGCAGATCGAAAGCATGGTAACCCGCCTGGCGCAGCGGCTGGCGAAGCAGCCGGACGATGCGGATGGCTGGCGTATGCTGGCCCGGTCCTACGAAACGCTGCGCCGCTTCGACCTGGCCGCCGACGCATACCGCCACCTGCTCGCGCTGGAGCCACAAAACCCGGATCTGCTGGTGGACTATGCGGTGGTGCTGGGCATGACGCTGAACCGCACGCTGGTCGGCGAACCGGAAGCCTTGATCGGTCGCGCGCTGGCCATCGATCCGAACCATATTCAGGCATTGGCTTTGTCGGGCAGCGCGGCACTTGAGCGGGGCGACGTCGCCAATGCGGTCAAGCCGTGGAAGAAGATATTGGCGCTGGTGCCGGCCGATTCCGATATCGGCAAGTCGATCGCGGAGAATATCGCCAAAGCCCCGCAGAACTGAGCCGAGGCGCGGTGTTACGCCGCTTCTTCGTGATGATGATGATCGTCCGCCGATGGCGGCAACGGGATGGAGTAAATGCCGGCCTCGGTGGACAGCAGCAGGCCGGCCACGGAGGCCGCGTTCTGTAGCGCCACGCGCGTAACCTTGGCCGGATCCAGTATACCCAGTTCAAGCAGGTCGCCGTAGCCGCCATCGGCGGCGTTGTAGCCGAAGTTTCCGCTGCCTTGCAGCAGGCGCGCAAGCACCACCGCCGGCAGGCCGCCGCTGTTGACTACGATCTGTCGCAGCGGCTCCTCCACCGCCCGCAGGACGATGGCGATGCCCGCATCCTGATCGGCGTTCGCACCGCGCAACTTTCCCAGCGACTGGCGCGCACGCAGCAGGGCCACGCCGCCGCCGGGCACTATGCCCTCGGCCAGCGCCGCGCGGGTGGCATGCAATGCGTCTTCCAGTCGCGCCTTTTTCTCCGACAGCGCCGCCTCGGTGGCGGCACCGAGGCGGATAACCGCTACGCCGCCCGCCAGTCCTGCCAGCCGCTCCTGCAGCTTGTCGCGGTCGTAGCCGGCCGGCGTGGCATCGATCTGCGCCTTGATCTGGCCCGTGCGTACCTGTATCGATTCCTCAGCGCCGCGGCCATCGATGACGATAGTGTGTTCCTTGCCCACTTCCACGCGGCGCGCTTCGCCAAGGTCCGCCAGCGTGACCTGCGCCAGGGGCAATCCTGAATCGGCAGACACCACGCGAGCGCCGGTCAGCGCGGCGAGATCCTCCAGGCTGTCGCGCCGCCGTTCACCAAACCCCGGCGCCTTGACCGCCACAGATTTCAGCAAGCCGCGCGAATGATTGACCACCAGCCCCGCCAGCGCCTCGCCCTCCACATCCTCCGCCACGATCAACAGCGGGCGCGCTGTCTTGGCCACCAGCTCCAGCAACGGCAGCAGTTCGCGCACGTTGGCTATTTTGGCATCCGCCAGCAGTATCAACGGCCGTTCCAGCTCCGCCACCTGCCGTTCCGCATCGCTGATGAAGTAGGGCGACAGATAGCCGCGCTTGAACTGCAATCCCTCGGCGATGACCAGATCGTCCTCAAGCGACGGACCGTCTTCCACTGTGATCACGCCATCGTTGCCGACGCGCCCGAACGATCTGGCGATGATCCCGCCGATGACAGCATCTGCGTTGGCCGACACGGTAGCCACCTGCGCGATTTCGCGATTGCCCGATAGTGGCCGGGCCGACGCCGCAAGTTCGGCCACGATGGCCATCACGGCCTTGTCTATGCCACGCTTCAGCTCCATCGGGCTGAAACCAGCGCTGACATATTTGAGACCTTCGCGAACAATGGACTGCGCCAATACAGTAGCGGTCGTGGTGCCGTCGCCAGCGTCGTTGCCGGTGCGGGCCGCCACCTCCCTGATCAACTGCGCGCCGATGTTTTGCAGTGGATCTTCAAAGTCGATCTCGCGTGCCACGGTCACGCCGTCCTTGGTCAGCACGGGGCTCGCATGGCCGCGTTCCAGCACAACGTTGCGCCCGTTGGGGCCGAGTGTCAGCCGGACCGCATTGGCGACAATGTCGATGCCGGAAACTATGCGCCTGCGGGCGCTATCGCCGAATATCACTTCTTTCGCTGCCATGCTGTTCCTTAGCTTAGTTCGTGGCGAAGCAGTACAGCAGGCCGGCGCCGCCGGTGGCGACCAGGTTGGCCTGGCCGCAGCCGCGGCTTGGATGCGCCGCGTTCCACGACGAGTTGCCGCCACCGGTGCGGTCGAAGTGGCCCAGTTGCGCCGAACCTTCGGCGGCACTGCTGGTGTAGTTTTTGCAGGTGTGATCCGCCGCGTCGGCGAAGGCACGACCGTCCGGCTGCGAACCGGTAATGATGTCATGCTCGTTCGGCTTGTCGCCTGCCCCTTTCACCGGTTCGTTCTTTTCGGTGAAGACGGTGGTGCGGGTCAGGTTGTTGCCGAGGCGGGCCGCATCGAGCGTATCGCCGTGCAGGTGCGCGACATCCTTGGCCACCGCCGCGCCCCGCGTGTTGAACCACGGCCCGTTGCCGATGCGGTCGCGCGCGTTGACGGCCGGCTTGCCATCGGCCGCCTGCGTGCTCAGATAGGCGTGCCAGGTCTGCTTGCCGGCGCCGACCGATTCGGCCAGTTTTTGACAGTGCGCATCCGCACCGGCCAGGCCGCCCAGGTCCGCGCCTTTGCCCAAACCTTCGCTGGTGACGAAAAAGCTCAACGGCTTGGCCGGGTCGGTTGAACGCGCGGTGTTCGGTTGCTGTGCGGGCGCCGGCGTTTGCGCGGAAGCCGCCGTGGCCAGGCACAACGCCGCGACGGCGCCGCAGATCAGCGCGGATTTACGTAAGAAAGTAGTCATGTTCAGTCTTTGGATTTGAAGTCGTCATGGCAGGATTTGCAGGTGCGCTGCAGCTTGCCGAATTGGGCTTTGATGGCGGCGACGTCGCCGCCGCCGGCCACGGTCGCCAGTTCGCCGGCCTCCTTGCCGAAGCTGGCGTTCAGGTCGGCGAATTTTTTCGGATCCTTGAACAGTTCCGGCTTGGCGCTGGTGTCGTGCCAGCCTTTGCCCTGTTCTGTACCGGCCGCAAACAGTCCACCCAGGCCCGAATTGGCGATGGCGGAGATGACGTTGGCGGCGCGCTGCACTTCGTCCTTGTTGTACGTGCCTTCGACCGATGCCTTGATGCGGCCTGTGTTCCAGGCCACGATCTGGAACGCCGACTGGCGCCATTTGATCAGGTTCTCCGGCTTCGGCGCTTGCTGTGCCAGCACACTGGCGGAACCGGCGAGCAGGGCGATCGCCAGGGATGGTGCGAGGATTTTCTTGAGTCGTTGATTCATCGTTTTTCCATCGTGAGGTTAAAAATCGCTACTTGGCGCGTCCGCCGTAGCCTTCCGCCAGCAGGGCGATCTTGTAAGCGGCGCCGCGTCCGACGACGTACAGGGTTTTCTTGTCCGGGCCTGCGAAGGCGAGGTTCTGCGGCGCTTTCGGCAAGGCGATGATGCCCAGTGCCTCGCCCTTGTTCGAGAAGACCTGGATGCCGGCGGTGGACGCCACATACAGCCTGCCGCTGGCATCGACCGCCAATCCATCGGCGCCGCTGCTGGTGCCGGTGTCCGTCTTGCGCCAGCCTTCCAGTTTGGCGAAATTGCGGCGAGCGCCGATGCTGCCGTCGGCGGCGATGTCGTAGGCCAGCACGTGTTCTCCGGCGGTGTTGGCGACATACAGCACCTTCTCGTCGGGGCTCAGCTGGATGCCGTTCGGGCGCTCGATATCGGCGGCGATGCGCTGAAGTTCACCTGACGGCGTGATGTGGTACACGGCGGGCTTGGCGACCACCGGTTGTTCGGCCGGCGCCGGCGTGCCCGCAGGACGGGGCGGAGCGCCGGAATCGGTGAAGTAGACACTGCCCTTGCGGTCGACCACCAGGTCGTTGGGGCGGCCGAAAGGCTTGCCTTCATACTGATCCGCCAGCGTGCGCGCATGCGAGGCCGGATAGACGATGCCGACGCGCGGCTTCAGCACCTGCACCGCGTACAGGTCGCCGTTGGCGGTGAAGCCCAGGCCATTGGAACCGTTGGTGTTGTCGAGGAAGGTGGAAGTGGAGCCGTCGGCGGCGATGCGGGTGATGCGGTTGGCCTGAGTCTCGGTGAAGATCAGGCTGCCGTCTGGCAGTACCACCGGGCCCTCGGTGCCGGTGAAGCCTTCCTTGATCAGCTGTATCGGCGTGCCGGCTGCCACCACGCCGGCGATGGCGGGTGTCAGCGCGGCAGCGGCGGTGGTCTGTGCATGGGCGGTGAGGTCGGCTGCCACCAGCGCCACGCCCGCGGCGATGGCGACGGCCAGGTGAGGTTTCCAGATTGTGAGGTTCTTCATCGTCCGCGCCTCATCAGGATTTTTTGGAAGGATGCTGGGCCAGCTGCTGCACCGTCGCCAGCGCCTTCTCGACGTTGGCTTCAGGCGTCAGGCCGCCCACGGTGGCGGCGATCTTGCCGTCCGGCGTAATGATGAACGTGGTGCGTTCGGCGGCGGCGTGGTCGATCTCGATGCCGCGCGTATCCTTCTTGCCGGCGGCGATTTCCCTGATCGCCAGATCGTACGATTTTGCGATGTCGCCGTTGGCGTCAGCCGCGACCGGGAACTTGCCGGCGCAGTAGTTCGGATCGGCCGAGAATTCGTTCAGGCGCGCAATGCTGTCGAGCGAGACGCCCACCACGGTGGCGCCGGCGGCGCTGAACTTGTCATGATTGACGGCGAAGGTGTGGGCCTGGATGTTGCAGCCGCCGGTGAAGGCGGAAGGGTAGAAATAGACCACGACCGGGCCTTTCTTCAGCGCGTCCTTGAGCGAGAAGGCAAAAGCCTTGCCGGCCTGCGAAGCCTGGGCCTTGAAGGCCGGTGCGGCGTCGCCTTCCCTGAGCGCGGCGCTGGCCGGCAGGATGACCGTTGCGGCCAGCAGTGATGCGATGATCAGTTTTTTCATTGATATTCCTGTTTTGGTTGGATGACTACATCTCGGATACGTAGCGCGCCAGCGATTCGATCTCGGCGTCGGTCAGCGGCGCCGCCAGCTGGTTCATGACGCCGCCGGCGCTGTTGTTGCGGCTGCCGTTGCGCCAGTCCTGCAGTTGCTGCTCCAGGTAGCGCTGCCCCTGGCCGCCGATCACCGGTGCCACACCCGCCACGCCTTTGCCGCCTTCACCGTGGCAGGCGATACAGGCTGGCAGCTTGCGCGCCGGGTCGCCTTGCGCATACAGCTGCCGCGCGGCCGGATGGGCCATGGCGTCCGGCGCCGTGGCCGAGGCGGCGCGCGGAGTGCCGGCCAGGGCCGGCAGCGTGGCGAAGTAGGCGGCGATGTCGGCCAGGTCGGCGTCGCTGATCCCGGTCGCCATCATCTTCATGAACTCGTGCTTGCGTTTGCCGCTGCGGAAGTCCTGTATCTGCTTGACGATATACGCCGGATACTGGCCTCCCAGCTTGGCGAACTTGCCGTCGGCGCCGTTACTGAAGCCCTGGCCTTCGCCGGCGGCGCCGTGGCATTCCAGGCATCGCTCGGTGTCGGCTTTTTCCCTGCCTGCCACCGGATCACCCGGCGGCGCGGCGAGGGCAGGCGGCAGCATCATTGTCAGCAACAGCGTCAGTAACTTCGCCGCCGTCCGCGATACTCTGAAAATAAGCTACTCCTTCTTGTAAAACGTGTGGCAGGTACGGCAGGTGCGCGACAGCGTGGTGGCCGCCGTGGTGGCCGATTCAAAATTATTGGCCGCCACGTAGCCGACGATCTCGGATGACAGGTCCTTGCTCTGCTTCGCCAGGTCCACCGCGTTCTTCGCATCGCCCTTGTGGTCGAAGAATGTCTCGACCTCCGCAAACATCTGCGTCAGCTCCTTCGCGTCGGCGGTGGCGCCTTGCTTGTTACTGAGGGCGATATTGGAAGACAGGCTTTTGTTGGTGTCCTCGATGGTCTGCATCAGGTCGACGCTGAGCTCCTCCGCCGACCGGACTCCGGCCGACAGCAGCATCGACACCGCAATCACTAAAATGGCTTTACCTGACCTCATGGACGCAACTGGCCTCGAATCTCGCCCGGCTTGTGGTCGGCGCTGTGCACGTTGATATACAGGTTGCCGGCCAGGTAGCTGGCGTACTGCTCGTCGTTCAGCGTGGCGCCGGCCGGAACGGACCAGGTGTTGTCGCCGGTTTTGGCCAGCGTGATCACCGGCGGACCGCTCTTGCCCGGGGCGGCCAGGTGGATGTGCGCGGCGGTGGCCTGCACTTCCTTGGTGGTGATGCCGCCGCTGACCGCGTGCTCGGCGCCGGCGCCGACCGAGATCGTGCCGTTTCCGCTGGCGCTGGTGGCGACGGCCGGCGTTTCTTCAGCGCCGGTCAGGACTACCTTGGTGTCGCCGGCGTGGGCCGCTGCGGCGACCAGTGCGAGGATCATGGCTATGCTGTATTTTTTCATGGGTATTTTCTCTCTTAGGCCAGCAGTTCTTTGATGACTTTTCCGTAGACGACGGTCGGACGCTCCGATCGGCCGTTGTTGAGGAATGTGGTTTTCAGGTGGTCGAGGCCCAGCAGCTGCAGCACGGTCGCATGCAGGTCGTAGGTGTCGACCGCCTTGTCCTTGTCCGCCACCTGCAGGCCGATTTCGTCGGTGGCGCCGTAGGTGGTTCCGGCCTTGATGCCGCCGCCCGCCACCCATTGGGTGTAGCCCCAGGGGTTGTGGTCGCGGCCATTGCCGCTCTGGCCATATGAGGTGCGGCCGAATTCCGAAGTCCACACCACCAGCGTTGATTCCAGCAGGCCGCGAGCCTCCAGGTCCGCCAGCAGGCCGCCGATCGGCTTGTCGATCATGCGGGCGTTGACGGTGTGATTCTTTTCCAGTTCGCTGTGCGCATCCCAGCTGGTGATTTCGGTCTGGCCGTCCGGCGCGCCGGACACCACCTGGATGAAGCGCACGCCGCGTTCCACCAGGCGGCGCGCGCGCAGCAGTGTGGTGCCGTAGCTGGCGCTGGTTTCGTCGTTCAGGCCATACAGTTCCTTGGTGGCGTCGCTTTCCTTGGTCAGGTCCACGGCTTCCGGCGCGGCCACCTGCATGCGGTCGGCCAGTTCGTAGGAGCGCACGCGGGCTTTCAGCTCGGTATCAGCCGAGTAGCGCGCCGCGCCGTCGTTGTTGAGGCGCTTGAGCAGGTCCAGCGACGCGCGTTGCTGGGCCGCCGTGCGCAGCTCCGGACGCTCCAGGTACAGGATAGGCGATGGGCCCGGACGGAAGGCCGTGCCTTGATATACCGCCGGCAGGAAGCCGGAGTTCCAGTTGACCGAACCGGCGCTGGGCTCGCTCTTGCCGTTGTAGAGCACCACATACGGCGGCAGGTCCGGATTGGCCGAGCCCAGCGCGTAGCTGACCCACGCGCCCAGCGACGGACGGCCAGGACTCAGGTCGCCCGTGTTCAGCTTCAGGATCGAGATGTCGTGCGTGGCGCCGACCGTCACGCTGGACTTGATGAAGGCGATCTTGTCGGACTGGGTGGCGATGCTCGGCACCAGGTCCGAGAACCACGAACCGCTGTCGCCGTGCTGCTTCCAGGTGCGCTTGGATGCATACAGCTTGCCGACGCCGCCCTGGGTGCTGGTCTTGATCCCTTTCAGGAAGGAGGCCGGCACGTCCTGGCCCGCCAGCTTGATCAGGTCAGGCTTGTAGTCGAACAGGTCCAGCGTGCTTGGCGCGCCATTCATGTGCAGCCAGATCACGGACTTGACCTTGGCCGGAAAGTTCGGCTGCTTCGGCGCCAGCGGATCGGCCAGCTCGGCGGCGCTGGCCGCGTGCAGCAGGCCTCCGCCCGGCAGCAGGCCGGTGAGGGCGCCGGCACTCAGGCCCAGGCTGGATTTAAGCAGGAAGTCGCGACGGGAATTGATACTCATGGTGCTGTCCTTTGTATGAATGATTAGAAGCGGTAGGCGAAGTCGTTGGAATTGGCGACTGCGTGAACCAGGTCGACAAACGCCGCCGCCCGGACCGGATTAACTTGCTGATTCTCTTTCAGGCCCGATGGCACGGCGATTTCAAACTTGCCTTGCGCGTTCTTGGCCAGGATGATTTTTTCCTCCTTGTCGAGGAAGTCCTTCAGCGCCGCCCTTTCGTTCTTGTTCGGAACGCGGGCAAACAGGATCTCGTACAGACGGTTGATCTGCGCCGATTCATCCTTGCCGGCTTCGCGGATCACGCGGCCGGCTAGAGCCTGCGACCAGCCGAACACCACGTCGCTGTTGAACAGCGTCAGGGCTTGCAGCGGCGTGGTGGTGACGTCGCGCTTGTGATGGGCATGCGACGGATCGGCCAGGTCGAAACTCTGCATCAGCGGATACGGAACGCTGCGGCGCACGAACACGTACACGCTGCGGCGGTTCTGCTCCGCCGGATCCTTCGACGGCGTCCACAGATTGCCGGCATTGAAGTTCGACGGCACCGGCGGGAATACGGCAGGGCCGCCGATCTTGTCTTCCAGCTGGCCGGATGCGGCCAGCAGCGAGTCGCGGATTTCCTCGGCTTCCAGGCGCTTGCGTGGATAGACCGCCAGCAGCTTGTTGTCCGGATCGACCTTCAGCACATCGTCGCGCTGGCCGGAGGACTGGCGGTAGACGCTCGACAGCAGGATCTCGCGATGCAGCTTCTTGACGCTCCAGCCTTGCTTGACGAAGTCCGTGGCCAGGTAGTCCAGCAGTTCCGGGTGGGTAGGCTTCTGGCCGGCGCGGCCGAAGTCCGCCACGGTGCCGACGATGCCGTTGGCGAAGTACTGGCTCCAGACGCGGTTGACGAACACGCGCGCCGTCAGAGGATTGTCCGGGCTTGCCAGCCAGTTGGCCAGCGCGGTGCGGCGGCCCGACGAGGTGGCGGTCGGCTTGATCTCCAGCTTGGCGTTGGCGCCGGCCCACAGCACCGGCAGCGCAGGCTGTACTTCATCCGTCGGCCGCTCATGCACGCCGCCGAAGCGGACGAAGGTCGGCGGCGCGTCGGGGTGACCTAGCTCGGTGGCGGTGGTCAGCGTCAGGCTGCCTTTTTCAGGACGCAGCTTGTCGAACTTCTTCAGGTCGGCGGTCAGCTTCTGGTACTGCTTCCACTTCTCGACGTTTTCCGGCTTGTAGTCCGGCGTGTCCTTGTCTTCGGCGGTCAGCTTCAGGTAGGCCACCACGTCCTGCTCCGAGCTGACGGACTTCAGGCGGAAGTTGACCCAGCGGTCCATCGCGTTCCATTCCGTTTCCGGCTTGAAGATGGCCTCGCGGCTGTCGGTCAGGTAGCGTTCCTTGTGATACTTGACGGCCACCGTGCGCACGGAGTCCAGGATGGCTTTCTGCTGCGCGCGGATATCCTTGGTCGCTTCGCGGTAGGCGTTCTGCTGCTTCTCGTAAGCCAGTTCGCCTTCACCCTTGGCGGCCGGCGCCTTTTCGTCGAAGCTGGTGTTGGCGAAGTAGGCCTGCAGTTGGAAGTATTCCTTCTGGGTGAGCTTGTCCGCCTTGTGATTGTGGCAGCGCGCGCAACCGACGGTGGCGGCGAGGAAGGTCTCGCCGACCAGGTCCGTCATGTCGGTGGCGATCTGGTATTTGCGCTGCACCAGGTCGCGCGAGTTCGAGTTGTCCGGATAGCCGGCCAGGAAGCCGGTGGCGATCTTCGCTTCCTGGCTGTCAGGCCAGATCTCGTCGCCAGCCAGCTGCTCCCGGGTGAAGCGGTCGAACGGCTTGTCTGCATTGAAGCTGTTGATGACGTAGTCGCGGTAGCGGAAGTTGTTCGGACGGGTGGTGTCGTTCTGGAAACCGGCGCTGTCGGCATAGCGCGCCAGGTCCAGCCAGCGGCGCGCCTGGCGTTCGCCGTAATGCGGCGACGACAGCAGGCGGTCGGCCAGCTTTTCATAGGCGTCCGGCGACTTGTCGTTGACGAAGGCCTTGACCTCTTCAGGCGTCGGGATCAGGCCCCAGGTGTCCAGCGTCGCGCGGCGGATGAAGGTGGCGCGGTCGGCGTCCGGCGATGGCTTCAGGCCTTTCTCTTCAAGCTTGGCGAGCACGAAGGCGTCGACCGGCGTGCGCACCCAGGCCTTTTGCTTGACCACGGGGACCGTCGGCTGGGTCGGCGTGGTATAGGCCCATGCCTTTCCAGCGGCCGGTGTTGCGGCTTTGGAGGCGTCCTCCGGCGCAGCCGACAGCACGGCGGAAAAGCACAGCAGCACGGCGATCGATAGTATCTTTATTGCGGGCTTGTTCACTGACTTGCTCCTTCTGATAAGTGTTAATGCGGCTCTCTAAGCTTTAGATAGCAACTACCGGGCCAGCGCCTTCATATGGCCCATGCGATTGATTTAACTGGGATTTCTTCCGAGCGCGAGGAAGGCGCCTGCTGCTGCGCGGGCAGATGCTGCGGCCTGCTGTTGAATAAACAGCAGGCCGCTGTTGGACTTACAGCTTGCCGCTGAAGGTCAGGCCGTACCAGCGCGGATACGGATTTGGCGCATAGCTGACCCATGCCGGCTCGTGCTTGCGGTTGTCTGTCAGGTTCTTCACGATCAGGCTGACATCGAAGCCACTCTTGGTCGACAGGCCGATGGCGAAGTCGGTTATCGCATTGCCCGGAACGTAGCCGTAGGAGGACAGCGTGTCGCTGTTGTTATAGCGGCTGGTGAAGGCGGTGTTGAAGCTGGTGTGGAACTGCTTGTCCGCCCACACCGGCGCGCGGTACTCGGCGCCGACGTTGCCGGTCCATTTGGCCACGCCGGGCAGCGTCAGGCCGCTCTGGTCGACGTAGGCGGCCGTCAGGTAGCCCAGTTCGTCCGGCTTGGCCGCCTGCGGGAAGCTGATGTAGCGGGCGTCGGTGTAGGCGCCGGATACGCGGATGCTGAGGTTCTGGATGCCTGAGTACACCGCATCCAACTCCAGGCCACGTGCGCGCGCCTTGGGCACGTTGCCCTGCGCCGTCACGTAGGCGGTCGGATTGGCCTGGCCGTTGGCGATGTTGGTCTGCGTGGTGAAGTCGTCCACCACCCGCACCGTCGACTGGTAGTCGCGGATATTCATCTGGAACAGGTCCGCGTTGACGATCAGCGTGTTGTTCAGCAGGCTCGATTTCAGGCCGACTTCAAACGCGTTGGTCTTTTCCGGCCGCACGTTGGCCGACAAGCCGTTGACGTTGAGCGCAGAGCCGGACTTCTCCCCATACTGCCACGAGGTATAGCCGGTGATGTTGTCGTTGAAGCGGTAGCTTGGGCTCAACGTCGCGGTGGTCAGGTTGTCGTTGTAATAGCTGGTGATGCCGCTGATAAGCTGCCCGACCTGGCCTGCGCGCAGCGCCTTGGCCGCCGCCACCTGCGCCAGTTGCGCGGTGGTCAGGGCGCCATACGAGGCTGCGCCGAAGTAGCGGTTGGCCACAGCATCGGCCAGCGCCAGTTGCGCAGCGCTGTTGCCGGTGGCGAGCGCGCCGCTGGCGGTGGAGTTGAAGCCGCCCAGCTGCACGCCGCGCACGGAGACCGGATTGAGGGCCGCGCCGGCGCCGTTGGCGGTCAGGAAGCGCGTGTCGGTGGTGTTGCGGTTTTCGTGCGTCAGGCGCAGGCCGCCGGTCAGGCTGACCGCGTCGGTCGCGTGCCAGGTGGCGTTGCCGTAGATCGCCGAGCTCTTGGTGTGGACCACCGTGTCGCCTTTAGCCACTGCGTCATCCAGCGAGTCCTTGAGCAGTGCCAGGCCCGCGCCGCGGTTGGCACCGGCGTTGCGGTCCAGCGTGTTGTACTGGGCGACGGTGGCGAACCACGCGCCGGCGTCCGAACCCCAGCCGGTCTTGGAGGCGATGTCGTCGTCGGTCTTCAGGTAGAACAGGCCGGCCACGTAGTCGAAGGCGCCGCCCGGCTTGGACTTGAGCTTGAACTCCTGGCTGAACTGCTGGTAGTCCACTCCGCCGCCGCCGTTGCGGTTGATGTCGAACGGCGTGCCTTCGTCGTTGTGCGCGTCGAAGGTGTATTTGCGGGTGGCGGTGATGGAGCTGAGCGTGTGGTTGGCGACGTTCCAGGTCAGGTCAATCTGGCCGCCCTTGTTATGCACGGTCTGGCCCTGGTTCTCGTTGAAGTTAAGGTTGTTGTCGCCGATGTAGTTGTTGTCATAGGTGTAGGGCGTGCCGTTGAAATCTCGTCCGGCGAACCATGCGCGGCCCGGAGTGTAGACGCCGGTGGCGTTGGTGAAGCCGGTCAGCTTGGCGCGCGTGGTGGTGCCGCTGGGGTCCGTCAGCGAGCCGTCGGCGAAGCGGTCGGGCTGATTCTTGTAGAAGGTCAGGCCGTTCTGTACTTGCGGCGCGTGCGGCTCGAGATCGAAGCTGACGCGGACGTTGAAGTCGGCGGTCGGCGTGAACAGGAACTGGGTGCGGCCGCTGACGCGGTTCTTGTTATACAGGCTGTAGTTGGTATCGAAGTTGTTGACGTAGTAGCCGCGGCTGCGGTCGACCACGAAGGAGCCGCGCCAGGCGAGCAGGTCGTCGATGATCGGGCCGCCGAGATTGGCCTTGGCGATCAGCGTGTCGCGCTGGCCGTAGGTGATCTGGTAGTCGGCGCTCGGGTAGAACGACGGACGCTTGGTGTTGACGCTGACCACGCCCGAGCTGGCGCCCTTTCCGCCCAGCGTGCCTTGCGGGCCGCGCGTGACGTCGACCGAATCGACGTCGTAGAAATCGAAGTTAGCCAGTTGCGACAAGCCGTAGCTGACGCCATCGACCACCATGCCGACGCTCGGATCCTGCGTTTCGGTGAACGAGCGCTTGCCCAGGCCGCGTATCGACAGCGAGGCGCCGCGTGTGTTGTTCTGGTTGAACTGGATCCCGGCGCTGCGCTTGGTGATGGCGCTGAGGTCTTGCGCCAGTTCGCGATCCAGCTCCGCGCCGCTGACTACGGAGACGGACAATGGCACGTCTTTCAGCAGTTCGATCTTCTTCTTGCCACGCACGGTGACTGCGCCCAATGCCTGTGGTTCTTCTTCGGCCGCAGCGACGGCGGGGGCAGGCGCCTGAGCCTCGGCAGCCGGCGCCACCGGAGCGGCGGCCGAACCGGCTTGCGCCTGCGCGGCCAACGCCTGTTTCAGCTTGGCGTTCTCCGCCAGTACGCGGGCGATTTCCGCCTGCAGATCAGCGATGGTCGGCGCGTCGGCGGCATGCAGCGGACCCGTAGCCAGCAGGCCTAGCGCGGCGACAACAGCTGCGGCCAACGGCGCCGCTCGGAAGTGGTTCGGTAAAACGTTATGCGTTTTGCTCATTACTTTGCTCTCCTGATGGTGGCGGTGGTATTGAGCTCTATTTCGCAAGTTACGTGCCATCGCGGATAAATTGTTTATACGATTAACGTATATGTTTAAGCACCAGTATTGGCGTGCCCGCATGCTTGCATACGGCGTAGCGACTGCGCGTGGAACGACTGAAGGCGCTGTTGAATCCCCAACAGCTCTGCTGTATTTTCTGTTGGTGCATCACCAGGCCGTTGCGGATAAAAACTGCAGGAAGCCAGCAAATACGGGCGTTCCGCGATACGCAGGTGCTTGGCATGATAGTTGCGAACGAAGCGGATGAGCCATCTCACTCATTCACTTCGAAAGCACACACCATGAAAAAAATCCACATAGCAGCATTGGCACTGGCGCTGGTATCCAGCGTTTCCGCATTCGCGCAGCAAGCCGCGCAACCCTGGACTTACAAGACCAAACAACTGGAGCGCGCTGAAGTCGACGCGCTGCTGGCCAAGCCGGAAAAGCTGGTCGTGATTGACGTGCGCCGTCCGGACGAAGTAACGGCCAAGGGCAGCTTCCCTGTCTTCCTGAATATCCAGGCCAAGGACGTCGAAAACCAGTTGGCCTATATTCCAAAGGACCGCGTCATCGTCACCGTCTCGAACCACGCCCATCGCGCCGGCGCCGTCGGCGACCTGTTGACCGCCAAGGGCTTCAAGGTGGCCGGCGCCGCCGGCTCGGAAGACTATGAATCGCAGGGCGGCAAGATTGTCCGCATCGCGCCGCCGGTCAAGCAGGTTGCCGCCGCAGCCCCGAACTGAGTCCAGCCATGAACAAGCGCGCCACCTATGAGGAAGTGCAGCCGCAGATTGCGGCACCGGCCGGCAAACGCATCCTGGTATGGGACCTGCCGACGCGGATATTTCACTGGTCGCTGGTGCTGGCGGTGACGGTCGCCATCGTCAGCGGCGAGATCGGCGGCGACTGGATGGAAATCCACGGCAAGGCGGGCCTGGCGATACTGGGACTGGTGACCTTCCGGCTGGTATGGGGATTCGCCGGTTCCACGCATGCCCGCTTCGTGAATTTCGCGCCGACCGCCGGCAAGCTGCGGGCCTATCTGCGCGGCCGCTGGAAGGGGCAGGGGCACAATCCGCTTGGCGCGCTGTCGGTGTTTGCGCTGCTTGGGCTGCTGGCGGTGCAGGCCACCACGGGCTTGTTCGGCAACGACGAGATCTCGTTCACCGGCCCGCTGTTCGCGCTGGTGGAGGAGGGGCTGGCAAATCGTCTGACCGGCCTGCACAAGCAATTGGCGTATGTGCTGCTGGGGGTGCTGGCGCTGCACATCGTCGCCATCCTGGTCTACCTCGTTCTCAAGAAGGACAACCTGGTCAAGCCGATGGTGACCGGATTCAAGGAGGTGCGCGTTGGCGCCTCCGCGACCAAGGGTAGTGGGGCCGCGCTGGTGCTGGCGCTCGCCGCCGCCGCTGCGGTGGTGACCGCCGCCAGCGGCGCTGTTCACTGGTAAGCAGCCGCCGTGCGCAGGCTGTTGGCTGCGCAGCAGCTGGCGGCCGATGAAATACAGAGTTTTCAATGAAATCAGTCACTTGAAGTCCGGGCACGGTTTCTGCTCAAGGACGTGCAAGGACAATAGCGAAAGGGCCTCATCATGACCGCACTGACTTTTGAGAGTATGAATTATTCGCCGCGCCGCGCGGCGGTGCGCCGGCAGGCGCGGCCCGCTCCGCGCGTGCAGCCGGTTGAAGCGGCGGTACCGGCCAGCGTTGCGATTCCACGTACCGGCATTGCCGGCAAAGGCAACAAGCGTGGTCTGGCTGCGCTGGTCGGCCTCGCGGTGGTGCTGCATGCCGGCGTGATCATCGCCTTCCACCAGGGCGGTCAAATCGAACCGCTGCCGCCGAAAGCTGCCGAGCCGCTGGCGATCGAGTTTGCGCCGCCGCCACCGCCGCCGCCTGAGCCGCCCAAGATTCAGCCGCAGGTCGCCAAGGTGGCGCCTGCGCCGGCCAAGGCGCCGCCGCAGTTGCCGGTGGTGGCGCAGGCACCGGTCGACGACGGTCCTCCAAGCGCGAACACCGTACAGGTGGCGACGCCGGCACCGCCGGCTCCCGTGGCCGCGCCGCCTGCGCCGCCGGCACCCGAGCCGGTCACCGAGCCGCGCGGCTATGCCGGCTATCGCAGCAACCCGGCGCCGGAATATCCAGCGCTGGCGCAGGACCGCGGCCTGCAGGGACAGGTTGTGCTGAAGGTCCACGTGCTGGCCTCGGGCAAACCGGACAACGTCGCCGTCGATAAGTCCAGCGGCCACAAGATACTCGACGACGCGGCCGTGAAGGCGGTGCTGGCGTGGTCGTTCGATCCCGCCAAGCGCGGCCAGACGCCGATCGATGGCTGGGTCAAGGTCCCACTGAATTTCAAACTTTCCTGACTTTTTATATTAAGGGTGCACTCCATGTCTTCCTATTACTTAGATCTTATCGTTCAAGGCGCCCTGTATGCACTGGTGCTGTTCTCCGTCGTTACCTGGGTGCTGATACTGGCCAAGGGCGTGCAGCACTACCGGCTGGGAAAACGGGATAAACAATTTACCAAACAGTTCTGGAGCGCCAGCACGCTGGACGCCGCCAGCGCGTTGGCCAGCGACGCCAGCCCGAAATCGCGGCTGGCCAGCATAGGCTTCGAAGCGCTGCATGTGAGCGAATCGGGCGACGCCAGCAGCGACCTGGAACACAGCTGGGACAGGCAGGAGCTGCTGGAACGCCATCTGCGCCAGCAAATCCAGAAGGAATACCAGTCGCTGGAAAGCGGGCTGGCGGTGCTGGCGTCGATCGGCAGCACGGCGCCCTTCGTCGGCTTGTTCGGCACCGTGTTCGGCATCATCCATGCGCTGGGCGCCATCGGCAAGAGCGGTTCGGCCAGCATCGACGTGGTGGCCGGCCCGATCGGCGAGGCGCTGATAGCCACCGGCGTCGGCATCGCGGTGGCGGTGCCCGCGGTCCTGGCGTTCAACTTCTATGTGCGCCGCCTGAAGGTGACGGCCGCCGAGCTGGATAACTACGCCACCGACTTCGTCAACCTGGCGCAGAAGAACGGCTTCCGCGTGACGCGTCCCGCATCGCGCACCGCGCCGCAAGCCGTGCGCCCGGTCCAGCAGGGAGCATACGCATAATGGCCTTCTCGACTGGTAGAGATAGCAGCGACGTGGTCAGCGAGATCAACATCACGCCGCTGGTGGATGTGATGCTGGTGCTGCTGGTGACCTTCATCCTGACCGCGCCGCTGCTCAACAACGCGGTGCGCATCAACCTGCCGAAGACTTCCACCACCACTCCGGCGAATCCGTCGAAGACGGTGACGGTGAGTATTGACGGCAGTAACAAGATCTTCATCGACAAGCGGGAGGTGGAGCCGGCCGCGCTGGAACCGGAACTGAAGGACCTGGTGACCAAGGATCCCGAGCTGGCGCTGAGCCTGCAGGCCGACCAGGGCGTGCCGTATCGCGCCGTGGCCAAGGTGATCGCTAATATCCAGCGCTCCGGAGTGACCAAGCTGTCGGTATTGACGGAGCCGGGCGGTTGAAGGCGAAGCGTACAAGTGTGGCGGTGGCCGCGCTGGCCTGCGTGGCGGCGGGCGGCTATTTCGCGCTCGGCCGTCCGCAGCCTGCGCAGGCGGTCGCCGCTCCATCGGCCAAGGCAGCCGGCGGCGTTCCGAGCGTGCGGCTGGCGCCGGCGCTGCGGCGCGACGTGCCGGTCGAGCTGGAAGCCAACGGCACCGTGGTGCCTTTGAATACGGTGGAAATCCGTCCCCACGTCAGCCGCCTGCTGACGCGCGTGCATGTGAAGGAAGGCCAGTTTGTCGCGGCCGATGCCTTGCTGTTCTCGCTGGACGACCGCAGCGAACGCGCGGCGCTGGACCGCGCGCAGGCGCAACTGCTGCGCGACCAGGCCACGCTGGCCGACCTGGAGCGCCAGTTCAAGCGCAGCCAGGATCTGTCGGCGCAAAACTTCATCTCCGTCAGTGCTGCGGACAGCCTGCAAACCCAGGTTGAGAGCCAGCGCGCGCTGCTGCAGGCCGACCAGGCGGCGCTGCGTTCCGCGCAGGTCGATCTGAGTTACACGACGATACGCGCGCCGTCGGCGGGGCGCGTCGGTGCGGTCAATGTCTTTGCGGGCAGCCTGGTGCAGGCCAACACGCCGCTGGCCAGCGTGACGCAGATTCATCCTATCGCCGTCAGCTTCACGATACCCGAGAGTGGACTGGCCGCGCTGCTGGCCGGGCAGAAGGCAGGCGCGGTCGCGGTCAGCGCAAGCCTGGGCGATGGCACATCCGCGCGCACGCTGCAAGGCAAGCTCAGTTTCATCGACAGTTCCGTCGATGCGGTGGCGGGCACCATACGCGTCAAGGCGCAATTCGACAATACCGATACGCGGCTGTGGCCCGGCCAGTACGTGCATGCGCGCGTCACGCTGGACACGATGCGCGACGCCGTCGTGGTGCCGCTGGCGGCCATCCTGACCCACCCCGAGGGCGCGGTGGTGTACGCGGTCGGCGCCGATCAGCTGGCGCAGCCGCGCAAGGTGCGGGTGCTGCACGCCTTCGGCAGCCAGGCCGCCGTCTCGGGATTGACCGGCGGCGAGCAGATCATCATTGAAGGCAAGCAGAATCTGAAACCCGGCGCCAAGGTCAAGGTGGGCAAAGACGCCAGCAAGGACGCGCTGGTGGCCGACGCCGGCGGGAGCACGCGATGAACATTTCCGAATTGTGCATCCGCCGGCCCGCGCTGGTGTTCGTGTTGTCGCTGTCGCTGATCGTGGCCGGCGTCATGGCGTGCTTCCGCATTCCGGTCGCCGCGCTGCCCAGCTATAACACGCCTGTCATCAACGTCAACGCCGACCTGCCCGGCGCCAGTCCCGAGACGATGGCGTCGTCGGTGGCGCTGCCGCTGGAGAAGCAGTTCGCCACCATCGGCGGCTTGAACCTGATCACCTCCAGCAGCTCGTCCGGCACCACCGCGCTGACGCTGGAGTTCGATCCCAGCATCGACATCAACGTCGCGGCGCTGGACGTGCAGGCCGCGCTGCTGCGCGCGCAGCGCTCGCTGCCGCCGGAGGTGACGGAACTGCCGTCCTACCGCAAGACCAATCCCGCCGACGGCCCGACCTTGTTCATCGTGCTTAATTCGCCGACGCTGGGCCTGACCGAATTGAACGACTTTGCCGAGAACCTGATCGCGCCCAGCCTGGCCACGCTGGACGGCGTGGCGCAGGTGAACGTCAACGGCCAGAAGCGTTTCGCGGTGCGCGTGCGCGCCGACCTGGAAAGACTCAACGCCCGCAACATCACGCTCGACGAGCTGGCCAACGCCGTCAAGGCGGCCAATTCCAATTCCCCGCTGGGCATCATCGAAGGCCCGGACCAGACGCTGACCATCCAGGCCGACGCGCGCCTGATGAAGGCCGCGCAGTTCGGCGAACTGATTATCGCCAACCGCAACGGCTTGCCGATACGGCTCAAGGAGGTGGCCTCGCTGGAGGACAGCTTTCAATCGGTCCGCACCAGCGCCAACTACAACGGCGCAGGCTCCGTGGTGCTGCAGATCCAGCGGCAGCCCAATGCCAATACGGTGAAGGTGGTGGACGCGGTGCGCAAGCTGATGCCGCTGCTGCAGGCGCAGCTGCCGGCGTCGATCAGCGTGACGCTCAGCGGCGACAGCTCACTGTCGATCCGCGACGCCATCCACGACGTCAACCTGACGCTGGCGCTGACCGTGGTGCTGGTGGTGCTGGTGATCTTCCTGTTCCTGCGCCGCGCGTCGGCGACGCTGATCCCCGCCGTCACGCTGCCGATTTCGCTGCTGGGCTCCATGGTGCTGTTCTACTGGGCCGGCTATAGCCTCGACAACGTCTCGCTGCTCGGCATCACGCTGGCGGTGGGACTGGTGGTGGACGATGCCATCGTGGTGCTGGAAAACATCGTGCGCCACATCGAGGGCGGCGAGCCGCCGCTGAAGGCCGCGCTGAACGGCTCGAAGGAGATGGGCTTCACCATCATCTCGATTTCTGTGTCGCTGGTGGCGGTGTTCATCCCGATCTTCTTCATGCCGGGAGTGATCGGCCTGCTGTTCCACGAATTCGCGGTGGTGGTGTCGCTGGCGGTGCTGGTCTCGGCGCTGGTGTCGCTGACGCTGGTGCCGATGCTGGCCAGCCGCCTGCTCACCCACGAGAACGCGGCGCACGCCGAAAGCAACGTCTTCGAAGCCGCCTTCGCACGGCTGACCGGTGCCTACGAGCGCACGCTGGACTGGGGCCTGCGGCATCGCAACGCGGTGCTGCTGGCGGCGCTGGCCAGCTTCGTGCTGACGGCGGTGCTGTACCAGTCCATCCCCAAGGGATTCTTCCCGGAGGAGGACCTGGGCCGCATCCGCGTCATCACCGAGGCTTCGGAGGACGTGTCGATGCCGGCGCTGATGGCGCTGCAGGCCAGGGTGGCGAAGGCGCTGCAGGCCGACCCCAACGTGCAGGGCGTGCTGTCCTTCACCGGCGCAGGCGGTCCCGGCGGCGGCAACAGCACCTCCAGCGGAAGGCTGATCCTGACGCTGAAGGCGAAGGGCGAACGGGCCGGCATGAAGGAAACGCTGGACTCGCTGCGCAAGGCGGCGCGCACGGTGCCCGGCATCGCGGTGTATTTCAGTCCGATGCAGAACCTGCAGCTGGGCGGACGCACCAGCAAGAGCCGCTACCAGTACACGCTGCAGAGCGTGACGCCGGACGCGCTGGAGGGCTGGGCCGACAAGGTCATGCAAGGCATGCGCGCCGATCCGCTGTTCCGCGACGTCACCAGCGACACCCAGAACAAGGGACTGCAGGCGACGCTGGACATCGATCGCGACAAGGCCAGCGGCCTGGGCGTACAGATGGCGGACCTGCGCAGCGCGCTGTACCTGGCCTTCGGCGACCGCCAGATCTCCACCATCTACGCGCCGAGCGCCAGTTACCAGGTCATCATGGAAGCGGCCGACCGCCAGTTCGACGCCGCGCTCGACAAGATCAGCATGCGCGGCAGCGGCGGCGCGCTGGTGCAGCTGTCCAGCTTTGCGCGCGTGGTGCGCACGGTCGGGCCGACGGCCGTCAACCACCAGGGGCAGCTGCAGGCGATCACGCTGTCGTTCAACCTGGCGCCCGGCGCCGCTCTGGGCGACGCCACCGACCGCATCGCGGCGATCGGCAGGGAAGTGCAGCTGCCGGCCTCCATCATCACCAAGTACGGCGGCGAGGCGGCGGTGTTCCAGGACACCCAATCGAGCCAGCTGGTGCTGATCGCCATCGCGGTGCTGGTGATCTACGTGCTGCTGGTGGTGCTGTACGAAAGCTATATCCATCCGCTGACCATCCTGGCTGGGCTGCCGTCGGCGGCGGTGGGCGCGCTGATCACGCTGCGCCTGTTCGACATGGACCTGACGCTGATCGCCATCATCGGCATCCTGATGCTGATCGGGATCGTCAAGAAGAACGCCATCATGATGATCGACTTCGCGCTCGACGCCCAGCGCAATCAGGGGCTGTCGGCGCCAGAGGCGATCCGCGCGGCCTGTATCCAGCGCTTCCGGCCGATCATGATGACGACGCTGGCGGCGCTGATGGGCGCCTTGCCGCTGGCCTTCGGCTGGGGCGCCGGCGCCGAACTGCGCCAGCCGCTGGGCCTTGCCGTGGTTGGCGGCCTGCTGTTTTCGCAGGTGATCACGCTGTACATCACGCCGGTGATCTACCTGGTGCTGGACCGCTACAGCGGCACCGGCCCATTGACCGACCAGCAGATGGCGGCGCGTATCGCCAGCATAACCCTGGTGCCGCCGGTGGCGGCATCGCATAAAAATCAACTTGTCCAAAAGGAGAACTACTGATGTTTGTAAAAAAACTGATTCATTCCGCGCTGCTGCTTGGCGCGGTGGCGGCGACCGCGCATGCGGCCGATATCTCGCTGCTGAACGTGTCCTATGATCCGACCCGCGAGCTGTACCAGGACGTCAACGCGTCCTTCTCCAGGCAGTGGAAGGCCAAGACCGGCGACAGCGTCACCATCAAGCAGTCGCATGGCGGTTCCGGCAAACAGGCGCGCACGGTGATCGACGGTCTCGATGCGGACGTCGTCACGCTGGGCCTGGCCTACGACATCGACGAGGTGGCGGAGCACGGCCTGCTCGACAAAAACTGGCAGAAGCGCCTGGCGCACAACAGCACGCCGTATTCGTCGACCATCGTGTTCCTGGTCCGCAAAGGCAACCCGAAAGGCATCAAGGACTGGAACGACCTGGTCAAGCCAGGCATCTCGGTCATCACGCCGAATCCGAAGACCTCCGGCGGCGCGCGCTGGAACTACATCGCGGCCTGGGGCTATGCGCTGAAGCAGCCGGGCGGCAGCGAGGCCACCGCCAAGGACTACATCTCCAAGCTGTTTAAAAACGTGCCGGTGCTCGATTCCGGCGCGCGCGGCTCGACGGTGACCTTTGTCGAGCGGGGCATCGGCGATGTGCTGATCGCATGGGAAAACGAAGCCTTCCTGGCGGTCAAGGAGCTGGGCCCGGACAAGGTGGACATCGTGGTGCCGTCGATCAGCGTGCTGGCCGAACCGCCGGTGGCGGTGGTCGACAAGGTGGCGGACAAGCACGGCACCCGCAAGGTGGCGCAGGCCTATCTGGATTACCTGTACACCGATGCGGGGCAGGAGATCATCGCGAAGAACTACTATCGTCCGACGGTGGAGAAGGCCGCGAAGAAGTACGCCAACCAGTTCCCGAAAGTGAAGCTGTTCACCATCGACGAAGTGGCTGGCGGCTGGACCAAGGCGCAGAAGGCGCACTTCTCGGACGGCGGCCTGTTCGACCAGCTGTACCAGCCGGCCAAGCTTTAAACCCGGGTATCAGCCCTTGGCCGGCTTGTCCGGCACGCGGGTGACGAGCACCTCGCCGTCGACGATGGTGCAGTCGATGATGTGAGTGCGCGACACGCCCGCGTGGGCCGAGAACAGGTCTTCGTACTTGCCTGGATTGTCCAGCCTCAGGTCGATGCGGAAGTGCTCCAGGTGGTTGGCCGCCTGCACCTCGCGCAGGCGCTGCTTGCGCACTTCCGCTTCCTTGTCGCTGCGGCCGTGCATCTGCGGACCTTCGAAGTAGCGTATCAGCGCGCATTCGATGACGTCGATGCGGTCCTTCAGCAGGATGTCCGCCGCTATCGGGTTCTGGTTCTCCGGCAGCTCGCCCGGATCGCCGTCGTCGGAAATCACCTCGATGTTCATGCGCTGTATCAGCAGCAGCATGTCGTTGAACTCTTCATTGTCGCGGTGGATCTTCTGCACCGGCGCCAGGCGCGCGCGCGCCAGCCGGCCCATCGGATCCTTGGTCTGGCCGACGTACTGCACCTTGCTCTGGAAGGTCAGCGTGTTCTCATAGTTCTGCAGGATGTCGTGGATCGACAGCGCCTCGATCAAGCCGCCCCAGTTCAGCGTGATGAAGCGGTCGGTGACGATGACGCTGGGCTTTTTCAGCGTGGCGGCAAACGGCACTTCGAGTTCGATCGTGAGGCTGTCGCGTTTTTCCTCGGCGCCGAGCAGGATGGGGATCGTCAGCTTGAGCGAGAAGAAGCCCCAGCTGGTGCTGCGCGTGGTGTCGAAGCGCACCCGCGGACGGTTGACGACGAAATAGATCAGCCGCTTTTCGGTGGTCGCCTCAAGGTCGAACTGCATGCGGCGCAGGTGGCGGCCGACCGGATCGCGGATGTCGGGAATCTCGGGGAAGCCGGCCACCAGGTCGTACCAGTGGAACTTGGCGTCGGCCACGGTGACGGTCCAGGTTTGCGGCGACGCGGTGCGCCGCGGCACCAGCGGCAGCAGGTCGTCGTGGTCCACCGGCGGCGCCAGCAGGTCGTGGAAGGGTTCCTGCACTTCGGCGAACAGCGCCCCCACGCCCAGCTCATCCGGCGAAGGGTCGGGATAGTCGTCAGCGATCGAGTCGGGCAAATCGCTCGTCATGGGGCGGGCTCCAGAGTGTCTCGTATGTATTCCCCCAGTATAGTACGTCCACGTGAATATTTCCACATGGCAATCTGGGGAATCTGGTAATTCTACACACAATGTAACACTGGCAAGGCCGGCGCGCATCCGCGCCGGCCTCCGGCGCTTTAATTTTTTGCGCCCTTGGCGGGCACCGGCAACGGCAGCGGCGCGACCATGGCGGCGCCGTCGGCGATGTAGCAACTCAGCAGGTGGCGCTTGGCGGCGGCCACGTGCTCGGAGCCCAGGTAGCGGTAGTGGCTGGCCTGGTCGAGCTGCAGGTCGATGGTCAGCTGCGCCAGGCTGCTGTTGGCCTGGGCGTCCTGCAGCCGGGCGGCGCGCAGCGTGCGCTCTTCCTGGCTGCGCACGCGGCTGGCGGCGCTGCCTTCGAAGTAGCGGATCAGCGCCGCCTCGATGACGTCCATGCGCTCGCCCTGCAGCGCGTCGGCCGCGACCGGATGCGCGTTGTGCGGGGCGTCGGCCGGATCGCCGTCGGCGCAGGTCACCTGCACATCCATCTGCTGCACCAGCAGCAGCATGTCGAGCTCGCCGGCCGCTTGCGCGTGCAGCTTCTGCAGCGCCGGCAGGCGGCCCTTGGACAGGCGGGCCTCGGCGTCGCGGGTCTGGCCGACGTAGACCACCTTGCTCGGCACCTTCAGCGTGTGGGCGTAGGTTTGCAGGATGTCGTGGATCGAAAACGCTTCGACCAGGCCGCCCCAGTTCAGCGTGATGAAGTTCGGCGTCAGCGTCACGGCCGGCTTCTTCAGGGTGGCGGCGAACGGCACCTTGAGTTCGATGGAAATGGTTTCCTTGGTTTCGGCCAGGCCCATCAGCAGCGGCAGCGTCAGCTTCAGCGAGAAGAAACCCCACTGGATCGCGCCGGCGACGTCGAAGCGCACGCGCGGACGGGTGACGGCGAAGAACAGGTGGCGTTTTTCCGCCAGCGCTTCGAGCTCGAACTGCATGCGGCGCTGATAGCGGCCGATCGGATCGCGGATGTCAGGGGTTTCGGGGAAGCCGGCCACCAGGTCGTACCAGTGGTATTTGGCGTCGGCCACGCTGGCCATCCAGCTTTGCGGGGCGCCTGGCTCGTCCAGGTTGGCGGCTAAGACAGCGAACTGCTCGGAGTAAGGCTGCGAGGTCGTGGCAGCCATCTCAGGAAAATTCATGATGCTCCTGATTGGAAAGTTGAGATAGTTGGTGACTGTCTCCCTTTCCGTTCAGCGAGTTTGTGGCCTTGAGGAAATAAGTAATACTACGCAGTCAGGCGCCGATTATACGTAGTTAAGTTTCCTGAACAACCGTTTAGTGCCTGGCTTCAAATGACACCGTTACCATTGATACGTCTATACAACGGTTAGCGGTATCAAATGCTAAGTCGCTAAGTTTACGCGGCCAGTTCGGTATTGCCCGTCAACGAGTGTTGCATCAGCGCCAACAATTCCAAAGGACTATCAAACAGATAGTCGGCCTGCCAGCCCTGCGGCTCGACCGGTCCGCAATAGCCCCAGCCGCAGGCGATGGTCTTCATCGCGGCGGCCTTGCCGGCCTGGATGTCGCGCAGGTCGTCGCCGACGTACCAGCATTGCTCCGGCGCCAGGCCGAGGCGGCCGGCCGCTTCCAGCAGCGGCGCCGGGTGCGGCTTGGCGTGCGCCGTGGTGTCGCCGGACACCACGCAGGCCGCGTGTGCCAGGCCGATCAGCGGCAGCAGCGGATCGGTGAAGCGCGACGGCTTGTTGGTGACGATGCCCCATTGCAGCCCGGCCTGCTCGATGCCGGCCAGCAGCTCGACGATGCCGGGGAACAGTGTGCTGTGCACCGCCATCGCCGCCTGGTAGTTGTGGAAGAAGCCGTCGCGCAGCTCGACGAAGCCTTCGTCCTCCGGCTTCAGCCCGAAGGCGGCGCCTATCATGCCGCGCGCGCCGGCCGAGGCGGTCGGGCGCAGCAGTTCATAGGCGGTGGGCGCCAGGCCGCGCTCGGCGCGCAGCAGGTTGACGGCGGCGGCCAGGTCGGGCGCGGTATCGGCCAGCGTGCCGTCGAGGTCGAACAGGATGGCGCGCGGAGGAGTAGGTAGGGTCATGGATGAGTTCTTACAGCGGACGGGTGGTGGCGACCAGGTAATTGACGCTGGTGTCGTCGTTCAGGGAATAGATCTTGGTCAGCGGATTGTAGCCCATGCCCTTGAAGCCTTGCAGTTCCAGGCCGGCGCTGCGGATGAATTGCGACAGTTCGGACGGCGTGATGAACTTGTCGTAGTCGTGGGTGCCCTTGGGCAGCATGCGCAGCAGGTACTCGGCGCCGAGGATGGCGAACAGGTAGGCCTTGGGGTTGCGGTTCAGCGTGGAGAAGAACACCTGGCCGCCCGGCTTGACCAGCGTGGCGGCGGCGCGCACGATGGCGGCCGGGTCCGGCACGTGCTCGAGCATTTCCATGCAGGTCACCACATCGTAGCGGCCCGCTTCCTGCGCCGCCATCTCTTCGGCGGCGATGAGCTTGTAGCGCACCTGCACACCCGATTCCAGCGAATGCAGGTCGGCCACCTTCAGCGCCTTCTCGGACAGGTCGATGCCGGTCACCGTGGCGCCCTTGCGCGCCATCGATTCGCTGAGGATGCCGCCGCCGCAGCCGATGTCGATGACGTTCTTGCCGGCCAGCGGCGCGCGCGCGTTGATCCATTCCAGGCGCAGCGGATTGATTTCGTGCAGCGGGCGGAACTCGGAGGTCGGGTCCCACCAGCGGTGCGCGAGGTCGGAGAATTTTTGCAGTTCTAATGGATCGGCGTTCATGGGCTCTGGTAAGGACTAAATAAATGCTACGGGACTCATCCCGCTATTCTAAAGCAGCGGGCGTAAAAAAACCCCGCCGGGGCGGGGTTTCTGTCTTACCGGACGAGCAATTACTTGCTGGTGCCGACGACTTCGATTTCTACGCGACGGTTCTTGGCGCGGCCTTCTGCAGTCTTGTTGTCTGCAACCGGCTGTTTCTCGCCCTTGCCTTCGGTGTACACGCGGTTGGCTTCAACGCCTTTGGAGATGATGTAGGCCTTGACAGCTTCAGCGCGGCGTACCGACAGCTTCTGGTTGTATTCATCGGTACCAACGGAGTCGGTGTGGCCGACGGCGATGATCACTTCCAGGTTGATCGAACCCAGTTTCGAGGTCACGTCGTCCAGTTTCGCTTTGCCTTCTGGTTTCAGAACGGCTTTGTCGAAGTCGAAGAACGCATCCGCTGCGAAGCTGACTTTTTGTGCGGTAGGCACTGGGACTGGCGCAGGTGCTGGAGCCGGTGCCGGAGCAGGGGCTGGCGCGGCTGGCGGTGGCGGCGGCGGTGCTACGCACTTGCCGTTTTCCAGCTTTTCTGGCTCGACGCAGATTGGCAGGTCGCAACCTGGAACGGCATCAGCCGGGGTCCAGTAGCCGGTACGCCAGCACAGGCCGAACGGATCACGGGCGATGACGCCGCGTGCATCCTGCACGTATGCGCTCTTAGGGGTTGCTGCCTTGATGTCCTGGGTCACAGGAGCATACGGAGGAGCGGTAGGCGCGGTTTGTGCAATAGCCGAGGTAGCGAAGGCAGCCGACACGGCCAGCATCGAAATCAGTTTTTTCATATTTTTCTTCCTTTCGGGGGTGATATCCGCAGAAAAACTGCGCGACGTGTAATACGTGGGGCGAATTCTACCACGCACGGGCGTCGCGCCCGTCTCCCGATTGCGAAACAAGCAATTAACTTCTAATCCATTTTGCCACAAGCGATCTTCGGCCGTAAAAAGGGTGCAACACGCGCCCTTTTCGATTTCGACCAAAATGTTGTTTTGTTGCAACGTGATTATCGATAATAATTGAGTAATGTGTCATGAATATTACAAGGGGTTACAAGCTTGTGAATCGTGCGCGGGCTCGAGGATGCCGGGGCAGGCGCGGGATTTGCGCTGATCGTCCTGCCCGCATGCTAAAATCGCACGCTTGCCTGTCCAATTTGGGAGGGCAGGGTAGAAGTGCAGTACGTGCGGCCTACATTGCATAAAAGATAAACCACAGTCAAAGATCAGTCGACCCGCCAATGGATCAATTCGCAAAAGAAACAATCCCTATTTCCCTCGAAGAAGAGATGCGCAAGAGCTACCTCGATTACGCCATGAGCGTGATCGTAGGCCGCGCCTTGCCGGACGTGCGAGACGGCCTCAAGCCGGTGCACCGCCGGGTCCTCTTCGCGATGCACGAAATGAACAACGTGTGGAACCGCCCTTACGTCAAATGCGCCCGTGTGGTGGGCGAGACGATGGGTAAGTACCACCCGCACGGCGATGCGTCGATTTACGACACGCTGGTCCGTATGGCGCAGGACTTCTCGCTGCGCTACATGCTGGTCGACGGCCAGGGCAACTTCGGCTCCGTCGACGGCGACGGCGCGGCGGCGATGCGTTACACCGAGTGCCGCCTGGACAAGATTTCCGCTGAACTGCTGGCCGACATCGACAAGGAAACCGTCGACTTCCAGCCCAACTACGACGGCAAGGAAAAAGAGCCGACCGTCCTGCCGACCCGCATTCCCAACCTGCTGATCAACGGCTCGTCGGGTATCGCGGTCGGCATGGCGACCAATATTCCGCCGCACAACCTGCATGAAGTGATCGCCGGCGCGCTGCACGTGCTGCGCAACCCGGCCTGCTCGATCGACGAGCTGATCGAACTGATCCCGGCGCCGGACTTCCCGACCGGCGGCACGATCTACGGCGTCTCCGGCGTGCGCGACGGCTACCGCACCGGCCGCGGCCGCGTGGTGATGCGCGCCAAGACCCACTACGAAGAGTACGGCAAGGACGGCGGCCGCACGGCCATCATCGTTGACGAGCTGCCATACCAGGTCAACAAGAAATCGCTGCTGGAACGCATCGCCGAAAACGTGCGCGACAAGAAGCTCGAAGGCATTTCCGACATCCGCGACGAGTCCGACAAGTCGGGCATGCGCGTGGTCATCGAGCTCAAGCGCGGCGAAGTGCCGGAAGTGGTGCTCAACAACCTGTACAAGCAGACGCAATTGCAGGACACCTTCGGCATGAACATGGTGGCGCTGGTCGACGGCCAGCCGCGCCTGCTGAACCTGAAGGAAATGCTGCAGTGCTTCCTGTCGCACCGCCGCGAAGTGGTCACCCGCCGCACCGTGTTCGAGCTGCGCAAGGCGCGCGAGCGCGGCCACGTGCTCGAGGGCTTGGCCGTGGCGCTGGCCAATATCGACGACTTCATCGCCATCATCAAGGCGGCGCCGACGCCGCCGGTCGCGAAAACCGGCCTGATGGAACGTTCGTGGGATTCGTCGCTGGTGCGCGAGATGCTGGCCCGTACCGGCGAAGGCGGCACCATAGGCGGCATCGACGCCTTCCGTCCGGAGCACCTGCCGAAGCACTACGGCATGCAGACCGACGGCATGTACAAGCTGTCCGACGACCAGGCGCAAGAGATCCTGCAGATGCGCCTGCAACGCCTGACCGGCCTGGAACAGGACAAGATCGTCAACGAGTACAAGGACGTGATGGCCGAAATCGCCGACCTGCTGGACATCCTGTCCAAGCCGGAACGCGTGACCACCATCATCACCGACGAGATGACCCACGTGGTCAACGAATTCGGCGACCCGCAGAAGGATCCGCGCCGCTCGAACATCGAGCACAACGCGACCGACCTGGGCACCGAAGACCTGATCACGCCGCAGGACATGGTGGTGACGCTGTCGCACACCGGCTACATGAAGGCGCAGCCGATCAGCGAGTACCGCGCGCAGAAGCGCGGCGGGCGCGGCAAGCAGGCCATGGCGACCAAAGAGGAAGACTGGATCGACCAGCTGTTCATCGCCAACACGCACGACTACATCCTGTGCTTCTCCAACCGCGGCCGCATGTACTGGCTCAAGGTATGGGAAGTGCCGCAAGGCTCGCGCAACTCGCGCGGCAAGCCTATCGTCAACATGTTCCCGCTGGCGGACAACGAGAAGATCACGGTCATCCTGCCGCTGTCCGGCGCCAACCGCACCTTCCCGGAAGACCACTACGTGTTCATGTCGACCAGCCTGGGCACCGTGAAGAAGACGCCGCTGAAGGACTTCAGCAATCCACGCAAGGCCGGCATCATCGCGGTCGACCTGGACGAGGGCGACTTCCTGATCGGCGCCGCGCTGACCGACGGCGAGCACGACGTGATGCTGTTCTCCGACGCCGGCAAGGCGGTGCGCTTCGACGAGAACGACGTGCGTCCGATGGGCCGCAACGCCCGCGGCGTGCGCGGCATGAACCTGGACGAGGGCCAGCGCGTGATCGCGCTGCTGGTGGCGGAAAACGAGCAGCAGTCGGTGCTGACGGCGACCGAGAACGGCTTCGGCAAGCGTACGCCGATCACCGAGTACACCCGCCACGGCCGCGGCACCAAGGGCATGATCGCGATCCAGACCTCCGAGCGTAACGGCAAGGTGGTGGCGGCGACGTTGGTCGATTCGACCGACGAGATCATGCTGATCACCACCGGCGGTGTGCTGATCCGCACCCGCGTGTCCGAGATCCGCGAAATGGGCCGCGCCACGCAAGGCGTGACCCTGATCGCGGTCGAAGACGGCACCAAGCTGTCCGGCCTGCAGCGCGTGGTTGAAACCGACATCGACGAAGTCGAGCTGGAACCGGGCCCCGATGCCAAGCCAGACGAAGCTCAACCCGAGTAAGTCATAGCAAACACGCCCCCGGACTGCGGTCCGGGGTCAGCGGGGTCAGGTTTATTTCGCGGATAAATGCGACAATAAGACTGGCCCCGTTTTTTTGTTTTTAATTTTTAGGCGAACATATGAAGAAGATAGCAGCCATTGTCAGCACCGCGATCACCGCGTTCGCCCTCGTCGGCGCCGCCCCGGCGTACGCCCAGGCCGACGCCGCCTCCACCGCCGCCGCGCGCGAGCTGTTCGATGCGATGAACTATCGCACCATGATGACCGGCGTGATGCAGCAGATGTCGCAGAGCATCGGCCAGTCCATGCGCGCCGGCGCCGAAGCCGGCATCAAGAACAACCCGAATACCACGCCGGAGCAAAAGAAAGAGGCGCTGGCCAAGATGGAAGCGGAATTGCCGGCCGCCGTCGCCGTGCTGCAAGGCGCGATGAACGACCCGGCCATGATCGACGACATCCTCACCGAAACCGTACCGCTGTACGCGCGCACTTACAGCGCGGGCGAGTTGAAGCAGATCACCGCCTTCTACCGCACGCCGATCGGCGCCAAGATGCTGTCGACCATGCCCAAGCTGATGGCCGAAGCCATGCAGATCGGCCAGCAGGTCGCCGCGCGCCGCATCACCCCGCTGATGCAGAAGCTGCAGGAAAAACAATCCACCAAATAAGGACCGCAACGTGACTCACATCTATAACTTCTCCGCCGGCCCCGCCGTATTGCCGAAGGAAGTACTGGCGCAAGCCGCTGCCGAAATGCTGGACTGGCATGGCAGCGGCATGTCCGTCATGGAGATGAGCCACCGCGGACCGGAGTTTATGTCGATCTACAAGGCGGCCGAGCGCGACCTGCGCGAGCTGCTGGCAGTACCGGACAACTACAAGATCTTGTTCATGCAGGGCGGCGGTTTGTCGCAGAACGCCCTGATCCCGCTGAACCTCGTCGGCCACAAGCCGCAGCCAGCGACCATCGATTTCATTCATACCGGCTCGTGGTCGGGCAAGTCCATCAAGGAAGCCGCCAAGTACGCCAACGTCAATATCGCCGCGTCGTCGATGACGTCGGTGCCGCCGCAATCGGAGTGGAAGCTCACGCCGGGCGCCGCCTACCTGCACATGTGCACCAACGAGACCATCGACGGCGTCGAGTACGACTTCGACGCCGGCGTGCCGGCGCCGCAGGACGGCGTGCTGCTGGTGGCCGACATGTCCTCGCACATCCTGTCGCGCCCCGTCGACGTGTCGAAGTACGGGCTGATTTTCGCCGGCGCGCAGAAGAACATCGGCCCTGCCGGCGTGACCATCGTCATCGTCCGCGACGACCTGCTGGGCAAGGCGCTGCCGGTGTGCCCGTCGGCGTTCGACTTCAAGCTGGTGGCCGACAACGAATCGATGTACAACACGCCGCCCACCTACGGCATCTACATCGCCGGCCTGGTGTTCCAGTGGCTGAAAAAGCAGGGCGGCGTGGCCGAGATGGAAAAGCGCGCCAAGGCCAAGGCCGGGCTGCTGTACGCGGCGCTGGACGTGGACGACTTTTACCAGAACCGCGTGGCGAAAACCAGCCGCTCGCGCATGAACGTGCCCTTCTACCTGAAGGACGAGAGCAGGAACGAGGCATTCCTGGCCGGCGCCAAGGCGCGCGGGCTGCTGCAACTGAAGGGCCACAAGTCCGTCGGCGGCATGCGCGCATCGATCTACAACGCGATGCCTATCGAGGGCGTGCAAGCGCTCGTGGACTACTTGAACGAATTCGCCGGCCGCGCCGGCAAATAGACTCTCATGAACGATAAACTCAAACCCCTGCGCGAGCAGATCGACACCATCGATGCGCAGATCCTCGACCTGTTGAACCGCCGCGCCAAGGTGGCGCAGGAAGTCGGCCACGTCAAGGCCGAGACCAACGCTCCCGTATTCCGCCCCGAACGCGAGGCGCAGGTGCTGCGCGGCGTGGCCGAGCGCAATCCCGGCCCGATGGGCAATACCGAGCTGCAGACCATCTGGCGCGAGATCATGTCCGCCTGCCGTTCGCTGGAAAAGCGCGTCACCATCGCCTTCCTCGGCCCGGCCGGCACCTACAGCGAGCAGGCGGTGTACCAGCAGTTCGGCACCGCCGTCGATGTGCTGCCTTGCTCGTCCATCGACGAGGTGTTCCGCGCCACCGAGGCCGGCACCGCCGAATTCGGCGTGGTGCCGGTCGAGAACTCGACCGAGGGCGCCATCGGCCGCACGCTGGACCTGCTGCTGCATACGCCGCTGACCATCAGCGGCGAAGTGTCGATCGCGGTTCGCCACAGCCTGCTGACCGCCACCGGCAACATGGACGGCATCACCGCCATCTGCGCCCACGCGCAGGCGCTGGCGCAGTGCCAGATCTGGCTGAACAACAATTACCCGGACATCGAGCGCCGCGCCGTGTCGTCGAACGCCGAGGCGGCCCGCATGGCGCGCGACGATCACGCGATCGCCGCCATCGCCGGTGAACGCGCCGGCGTGCGCTACGGCCTGGGCACGGTCAAGGCCAACATCCAGGACGATCCGCACAACCGCACCCGCTTCGCCGTGATCGGCCACCTGCAGGCCGGCCCGTCGGGCGAGGACCGCACGTCGCTGGCGCTGGCCGCGCCGCACAAGGCCGGCTCCATCTACCGCCTGCTTGGTTCGCTGGCCCAGCACAATGTGTCGATGACGCGCTTCGAGTCGCGTCCGGCGCGCACGGGAACCTGGGAGTACTACTTCTATGTCGACGTCGAAGGCCATGTGCAGGACGAGGCCGTGGCCAAGGCGCTGGATGAACTGCAGGGCAATGCAGCCTTCTTCAAGGTGCTGGGATCCTATCCCGTGAGTTTGACCTAACCAACCAGAATCAGAGAGAGACTATGTCCAAGAATTACGGCCCGGAGTACGTCCGCGCCATCGCTCCATACCAGGCCGGCAAACCGATCGCGGAAGTCGCGCGTGAATTCGGCCTCGACGAAGAGGCCATCGTCAAGCTGGCGTCCAACGAGAATCCGTTCGGCGTGCCGGAATCGGCCGTGCAGGCGATGACCGCCGCCGCCGCCGACCTGGGCCGCTACCCGGACGCCAACGGCTTCGAACTGAAAGCCGCGCTGTCCAAGCGCTACGACGTGCCGGCCGAGTGGATCACGCTGGGCAACGGCAGCAACGACATCCTGGAAATCGCCGCCCACGCGTTCGTCGAGCGCGGCCAGTCGATCGTGTATTCGCAGTATTCGTTCGCCGTGTACGCGCTGGCGACGCAGGGCGTGGGCGCCAACCACATCGTGGTGCCGGCCAAGGCCTACGGTCACGACCTGCCGGCGATGCTGGCGGCGATCAAGGACGATACGCGCCTGGTGTTCATCGCCAACCCGAACAACCCGACCGGCACCTTCATCCCGGCCGCCGACATCCAGGCCTTCCTGGACCAGGTGCCGGCCAATGTGGTGGTGGTGCTGGACGAGGCCTACAACGAATTCCTGGCCGAGGAAAACCAGTTCGAATCGGCCGAGTGGGTCAAGAAGTATCCCAACCTGCTGGTGTCGCGCACCTTCTCCAAGGCGTACGGCCTGGCCGGTTTGCGCGTGGGCTTCGGCATCGCCCAGCCGGCGCTGACGGACCTGATGAACCGCATCCGCCAGCCGTTCAACGTCAATTCGCTGGCGCAGGCGGCGGCCATCGCGGCGCTCAACGACAAGGAATTCCTCAAGCGCAGCGCGGCCAACAACGCCGCCGGCTACCAGCAGTTCACCGAGGCGTTCGACAAGCTGGGCCTGGAGTATGTGCCGTCGTACGGCAACTTCGTGCTGGTCAAGGTCGGCAAGGACCTGGCGGCCGGCGCCCGCGTCAACCTGTCGCTGCTGAAGCAGGGCGTGATCGTGCGCCCGGTGGGCAACTACGGTCTGCCGGAATGGCTGCGCATCTCCATCGGCCTGCCGCAGGAGAACGCCGTGCTGATCGCCGCGCTGACCAAGGCGCTGGCAGAGTAAAAATGATGCTGAACAAAGTCGTCATCTTTGGCGTTGGCCTGATCGGCGGATCGTTCGCGCGGTCGCTGAAGAAGGCCGGCGCCGTCGGCAGCGTGGTCGGCATGGGGCGCTCGGCCGCCTCGCTGCAGCGCGCGCGGGAGCTGGGCATCATCGACGTCATCGGCGGCGATATGAGCGAGGCGCTGCCCGGCGCCGACCTGGTGCTGCTGGCCGCGCCGGTGGCGCAGACCGAGGCCATCCTGGCCGCGATCGCGCCGCACCTGCGGCCGGGCACCGTGGTCACCGACGCGGGCAGCACCAAGTCCGACGTGGTGGCGTCGGCGCGCCGCGCGCTGGGCGGCAAGATCGCCCAGTTCGTGCCGGGCCATCCGATCGCCGGCCGCGAGACCAACGGTCCCGAGGCGGCCATCGACGATCTGTACGTCGGCAAGAAGGTGGTGCTGACGGCCTTGGATGAAAACGCGGCCGACGATATCGAGCGCGTGGCGGCGGCGTGGCGGGCCTGCGATGCGGTCATCCATCGTTTGACGCCGCAGGAGCATGACAAGGTGTTTGCCGCCGTCAGCCATCTGCCGCACTTGCTGGCGTATGCGCTGGTGGACGACATCGCCAACAAGCCGCATGCGGATTTACTGTTCCAGTATGCGGCCAGCGGTTTTCGCGATTTCACAAGGATCGCCGGATCGTCGCCCGAGATGTGGCGCGACATCAGCCTGGCCAACCAGTCGGCGCTGTTGACGGAGCTGGATGCGTATCTGGCACAATTGACGGGCTTGAGGGCCCGTCTCGCCGCTGGCGACGGGGCAGGGCTGGAGCGCGTGTACAGCAACGCCCAGCATGCCCGCCACCAGTGGATCACAGCGATCGAGGCGGCCGAGGCGCCGCCGTCGCAAGCGAAAGAAGTTTAACCGCGCAGATTAACAGGAGGCCGCGGCGCCGTCGTTCCCGCGAAAGCGGGAATCCATACTGAGCTTGCGTTCTATGGGCCCCCGCTTTCGCGAGGGCGACGGTACTCCGGCCGCCGCATAAGGAAACGGCATGACCCACGAATTTATCGATCTCCCCACCGTCGCCCACGTAGAGGGCGCCGTGCGCCTGCCGGGCTCGAAATCCATCTCCAACCGCATCCTGCTGCTGTCGGCGCTGTCGCAGGGCGACGTCGCCATCGTCGACCTGCTGGCCTCGGACGACACCGCCGTCATGCTGGCCGCCCTGCGTGCGCTGGGCGTGCAGTGGACCGAAGAGAAAACCGCCAGCGGCACCATCCACCACGTCAAGGGCGTGGCCGGCGTGCTGCCGAACAAATCGGCCGACCTGTTCATGGGCAACGCCGGCACCGCGATCCGTCCGCTGACCGCCGCGCTGGCCGTGATCGGCGGCGACTACACGCTGCACGGCGTGCCGCGCATGCACGAGCGCCCGATCGGCGACCTGGTCGACGCGCTCAACGCCGCCGGCACCGACGTCGAATACACCGGCAACCCGGGCTTCCCGCCGCTGCACATCAAGCAGGGCAAGATCCACGCGCGGCGCCTGTCGGTGCGCGGCGACGTCTCCAGCCAGTTTTTGACCGCGCTGCTGATGGTGGCGCCGCTGATGGCGCGCGAGCACGCGATCGCCATCGACGTGGTCGGCGAGCTGATCTCCAAGCCCTACATCGAAATCACGCTGAACCTGATCCGCCGCTTCGGCGTCAAGGTCGAGCAGAACGGCTGGGAGTCGTTCACCATCGAGCCGGGCCAGGTCTACCAGTCGCCGGGCACCATCCACGTCGAGGGCGACGCGTCGTCGGCGTCCTACTTCCTGGCGGCCGGCGCGATCGCCGGCGGTCCGGTGCGGGTCGAGGGCGTGGGCAAGGATTCGATCCAGGGCGACGTGCGCTTCGCCGCCGCGCTGGAGCAGATGGGCGTGCGGATCACCATGGGCGACAACTGGATCGAGGCGCGCTCGAACGGCGTGCTGAAGGCCATCGACGCCGACTTCAACCACATTCCCGACGCGGCCATGACCATCGCCGTGGCCGCGCTGTACGCCGACGGCACCAGCACGCTGCGCAACATCGCCAGCTGGCGCGTCAAGGAAACCGACCGCATCGCCGCCATGGCGACCGAGCTGCGCAAGGTCGGCGCCATCGTCGAGGAGGGCCCGGACTACATCAAGGTCACCCCGCCGGCGGTCATCACGCCTGCTACCATCGATACCTACGACGATCACCGCATGGCGATGTGCTTCTCGCTGGTGTCGCTGGACGGCGCCGCGCGCAAGGGCAACGTCATGCGCATCAACGATCCCAAGTGCGTCGGCAAGACCTTCCCGGAGTATTTCGCGGCGTTCGCGGCGATCGCAAAATAAGAAGTGCAAATAAGCAAAGTGAACTAAATGGTAACTTCCCCAATTCCAGTCATCACCATCGACGGCCCGACCGCATCCGGCAAGGGCACGGTCGCGCATCGCGTTGCCGATAAGCTCGGCTTCCACTACCTGGATTCGGGCGCGTTGTACCGGCTGACGGCGCTGTCGGCGCTGCGCCGCGGCACCGACCTGGCCGACGAGCACGCCGTGGCCAAGCTGGCCGAGCACCTGCAGTGCAGCTTCCAGGGCGGCGACATCATCTTGTCGCACGAAAACGTCAGCGACGCCATCCGGGCGGAAGAGGTGGGCAACACCGCTTCAAAAATTGCAACATTTCCCGCCGTGCGCCACGCGCTGGTGGGGCTGCAGCTGGGTTTCCGCAAGGCGCCGGGGGTGGTGGCGGACGGGCGCGACATGGGCTCGGTGATCTTCCCGCACGCGGTGTTGAAGGTGTTTTTGACCGCCTCCGTGGCGGCGCGGGCCGAGCGTCGATATAAGCAATTGATTGACAAGGGGTTTTCTGCTAATATGGAAGACCTACTGATGGATTTGCAGGCGCGCGACGACCGGGATACGAATCGGGCCATCGCACCGCTGGTCCCCGCAGAGGGGGCGCATGTGCTTGATACCTCGAACATGACCGCTGAGGCAGCGGTCGATCAGGTGTTGCAGTGGTATGCGGCCGTCGGTAAATAGTACGTGCCTGGGCAAGCTCTGAGTGCCCCGGTTTTTTCAACCCTAACCCAACTGAAGTCGCATATCGCGAGCCTTGTTGGTAACCTGGAAGTTACAATGTCTAATATGGAAAGTTTTGCAGCCCTCTTCGAAGAATCCCTGTCGCGTCAAGACATGCGTTCGGGCGAAGTGATCTCGGCTGAAGTCGTTCGTCTGGATCACAACTTCGTGATCGTCAACGCCGGCCTGAAATCGGAAGCATTCATCCCTGTTGAAGAATTCAAGAACGACCACGGCGAACTGGAAGTCAAAGTAGGCGACTTCGTTTCCGTGGCGATCGAATCGCTGGAAAACGGTTTCGGCGATACCATCCTGTCGCGCGACAAGGCCAAGCGTCTGGCGTCGTGGCTGGCACTGGAAAAAGCCATGGAATCGGGCGAGATCGTCGTCGGTACCGTCAATGGCAAAGTCAAGGGCGGCCTGACCGTTCTGACCAACGGCATCCGCGCTTTCCTGCCGGGTTCGCTGGTCGACACCCGTCCGGTCAAGGACACCACCCCGTTCGAAGGCAAGACCCTCGAATTCAAAGTGATCAAGCTGGATCGCAAGCGTAACAACGTGGTTCTGTCCCGCCGCGCCGTCATCGAAGCTTCGATGGGCGAAGAGCGTCAGAAACTGATGGAAACGCTGAAAGAAGGCACCGTGGTTACCGGCGTGGTCAAGAACATCACCGACTACGGCGCGTTCGTGGATCTGGGCGGTATCGACGGCCTGCTGCACATCACCGACCTGGCATGGCGTCGTGTGCGTCACCCATCGGAAGTGCTGACCGTCGGCCAGGAAATCACCGCCAAGGTCCTGAAGTACGATCAAGAGAAGAACCGTGTCTCGCTGGGCGTGAAGCAGCTGGGCGACGATCCTTGGACCGGTCTGTCCCGTCGTTACCCACAAGGCACCCGTCTGTTCGGTAAAGTCACCAACCTGACCGACTACGGCGCGTTCGTGGAAGTCGAGCAAGGCATCGAAGGCCTGGTGCACGTTTCCGAAATGGACTGGACCAACAAAAACGTCGCGCCAAACAAAGTTGTCCAGCTGGGCGACGAAGTTGAAGTGATGGTACTGGAAATCGACGAAGAGCGTCGCCGTATTTCGCTGGGCATGAAGCAGTGCAAAGCGAATCCATGGGATGACTTCGGCGTGACCCACAAGAAGGGCGATAAAGTCCGCGGCGCGATCAAGTCGATCACCGACTTCGGCGTGTTCATCGGCCTGGCCGGCAACATCGACGGCCTGGTGCACCTGTCCGACCTGTCGTGGACCGAAACCGGCGAAGAAGCCGTGCGTCGCTTCAAGAAGGGTGACGAACTGGAAGCCATCGTTCTGGCCATCGACGTCGAGCGCGAGCGCGTTTCCCTGGGCGTCAAGCAACTGGAAGGCGACCCGTTCAACAACTTCGCCGCCATGAACGACAAGGGCGCGCTGGTGACCGGCACCGTGAAATCGGTGGAGCCTAAAGGCGCCGTGATCCAACTGTCCGAAGAAGTCGAAGGCTATCTGCGTGCATCCGAAATCTCCCGCGACCGCGTGGAAGATGCCGGTACCCACCTGAAGGTTGGCGATTCCGTCGAAGCCCTGGTCATCAACATCGACCGCAAAGCTCGCAGCATCCAGCTGTCGATCAAAGCGAAAGATAGCGCTGAAACCGCGGAAGCCATGCAGAAGATCGCTGGCGACAGCAACGCAGCTTCGGGCACCACCAGCCTGGGCGCGCTGCTGAAAGCTAAGCTCGACAACAAGAACTAAGAACTAGTCGATGACTAAGTCCGAGTTGATCAACCGCCTGGCTGAGCGTTATTCTCAGCTGGTGGCCAAAGATGCGGAGTATGCCGTCAAGACCATACTGGATGCGATGACCAACGCCCTGGCGACCGGTCAGCGCATCGAGATCCGCGGTTTTGGCAGCTTTGCCCTCAACAGCCGGCCACCGCGTATCGGACGTAATCCGAAGTCGGGCGACAAGGTGATGGTGCCCGAAAAACGGGTGCCTCACTTCAAGCCGGGCAAGCAATTGCGCGAGCGGGTTGACGCGATGGTCGGGCAACCGATCATCGAGGACTGAAGCGTCTGATGAGTTAAAATAAAAGCGGCGTCTACGGATGCCGCTTTTTTTTAGAAATACTGAACAGGAAACCTGGCCAATGAAATTCATCTCCACGATTATTGGATTCGTTCTTTTCGTCCTGTTTTTTGGCTTTGCCCTGAAAAATACGCAGGAAGTCGACCTGCACTTTTTCCTCCACTATGACCTGCACGGGCCGCTGGTGCTGATGCTGCTCGGCTTCTTCGTGGCCGGCGCCTTCCTCGGCGTGCTGGCGCTGACGCCGACGGTGTTCCGCCACCGCCGCGAAACGAACAAACACAAGACCACGATCTCGACGCTGCAAAGCTCGGCGCTGCAGCCCAATGTCCAGCCGCAGCCGGACAGCATCAATACACAATAAAAAACACAAAGCATGGAATTCGAACTCTGGTGGTTATTGGGTATCCCGGTCTTCTTCGGACTGGGCTGGGTCGCCGCGCGCGTCGACATTCGTCAACTGGTGTCCGAATCGCGCACGCTGCCGCGCGGCTACTTCAAGGGCCTGAACTTCCTGCTCAACGAGCAGCCCGACAAGGCGATCGACGCCTTCATCGAGATCGTGCGGCTGGACCCGGAAACGGCCGACATGCACTTCGCGCTGGGCAACCTGTTCCGCCGCCGTGGCGAGACCGAGCGGGCCATCCGCGTGCACCAGAACCTGCTGTCGCGTCCCGACCTGCCGCAGGAGCAGAAGGAGCACGCGCAGTACGAGCTGGGCATGGACTACCTGAAGGCCGGCCTGCTGGACCGCGCCGAGGAAACCTTCACCTCGATGGTCAGCGGCCAGTACGCGGTGCAGGCGCGCCGCGCGCTGCTGGAGATCTTCCAGCGCGAGAAGGAATGGCCGCGCGCGATCGAGGCGGCCATCGGCCTGCAGGAATCGGGCGCCGGCTCGCGCCAGAAGGAAATCGCCCAGTTCTACTGCGAGCTGGCGCAGGACGCGCTGGTGCACATGCATCCGGAGGACGCCTTGCCGCTGCTGGAGAAGTCGCTGCAGGCCGACCGCGTCAACGTGCGCGCCACGATGCTGACCGGCGACGCCCAGCTGGCGCAGGGCGACGTCGAGGGCGCGCTGATGACCTGGCGCCGCGTCGAGCAGATCAGCGTGCCGCACACGGCGCTGGTGGCGCAGCGCATGATGGACGCCTACCGCAAGGTGGGCCGCCCGCAGGAAGGCGTCAGCCTGCTCAAGTCCTATCTGGAGCAGGCCTCGTCGATCGACCTGATCGAGGTGGTGTACAAGGCGGTGCTGGAGCTGGACGGCGTCGACGCGGCCAAGCAGCTGGTCAGCAACGAGCTGCGCCGCACGCCGACCCTGCTGGGCCTGGACAAGCTGCTGGAGGCGCGGCTGATGGATGCGCCGGCCAACCTGGTGCCGGAACTGTCGATGGTGAAGAACCTGGTACACGGCTATACGCAGAAGCTGGCGCGCTACCAGTGCAGCCACTGCGGTTTCAAGGCGCGCCAGTTCTACTGGCAGTGCCCGGGATGCAGCCGCTGGGAGACCTACCCGCCGCGCCGCACCGAAGAACTGAATGTCATGAATTAAATACGGCGCCGCCGCAGTCGTTCCCGCGCAGGCGGGAACCCATACTCAGCATGGATTCCCGCTTGCGCGGGAATGACGGCGGGGCGGCAGCGCTGCTAACAAGAAGGCGGAATACACATGAAAATTACAATTATCGGCACCGGCTATGTAGGCCTCGTCACCGGCGCCTGCCTCGCCGAACTGGGCAACGACGTGTTCTGCCTCGACGTCGACCAGAAGAAAATCGACCTGCTCAACAACGGCGGCATCCCGATCCACGAGCCGGGCCTGGAGGAAGTGGTGGCGCGCAACCGCGCCGCCGGCCGCCTGCAGTTCTCGACCGACGTCGCCGCCTCGGTGGCGCACGGCTGCCTGCAGTTCATCGCCGTCGGCACGCCGCCGGACGAAGACGGCTCGGCCGACCTGCAGTACGTGCTGGCCGCCGCCAAGAACATCGGCCGCCACATGACCGAGTTCAAGGTCATCGTCGACAAGTCGACCGTCCCGGTGGGCACGGCGGACCGCGTCAAGGCGGCGGTGCAGGCCGAGCTGGCCGCGCGCGGCGACGGGTCGACCTTCTCGGTGGTGTCCAATCCGGAGTTCCTCAAGGAGGGCGCGGCGGTGGAAGACTTCATGCGGCCGGACCGCATCGTCATCGGCTGCGACAGCACGGCGGAAGGCGAGAAGGCGCACGGCCTGATGAAGAAGCTGTACACGCCGTTCAACCGCAACCACGAGCGCACCTTCTGGATGGACGTGCGCTCGGCCGAATTCACCAAGTACGCGGCCAACGCCATGCTGGCCACCCGCATCTCGTTCATGAACGAACTGGCCAACCTGGCCGACCAGGTGGGCGCCGACATCGAGGCGGTGCGCCACGGCATCGGCTCCGATCCGCGCATCGGCCACAGCTTCCTGTACGCCGGCGCCGGCTACGGCGGTTCCTGCTTCCCGAAAGACGTGCAGGCGCTGGAACGCACGGCGCGCCAGTACAACCAGGACCTGCTGATCCTGCGCGCGGTGGAGGCGGTCAACGACAAGCAGAAGCTGGTGCTGGGGCAGAAGGTGGTCAAGCGCTTCGGCGACGATTTGCGCGGCAAGCATTTCGCCGTGTGGGGCCTGGCCTTCAAGCCGAACACCGACGACATGCGCGAAGCGCCGGCGCGCGTGCTGCTCAAGCAGCTGCTCGACGGCGGCGCCACTGTGGCGGTCTACGATCCGGTGGCGATGGCCGAGGCCAAGCGCGTGCTGGGGCTGGACCTGAACGCCGAGGAGATGGCGCGCGTGCGTTTCGCCGCCAGCCCGATGGATACGCTGACCGGCGCCGAGGCGCTGGTGATCGTCACCGAATGGAAGGCCTTCCGCAGCCCGGACTTCGACCGCATCAAGGCCGCGCTGAAGCAGGCCATCATCTTCGACGGCCGCAACCTGTTCGAGCCGGAAGTGATGGCCGAAGCGGGCTTCGAATACCACGGCATCGGCCGTTCCATCCTGACCCGCACTTGAAGAGGTTGCCGTGAGCACTGCCGTGACGACGTATCAAACCCCCGCGCTGGACCAGGTGCGCATCCTGGTGGTCGGCGACGTCATGCTGGACCGCTACTGGTTCGGCGACGTCAGCCGCATCTCGCCGGAGGCGCCGGTGCCCATCGTGCGCATCGAGAAGCGCGAGGCGCGTCTGGGCGGCGCCGCCAACGTGGCGCGCAACGCGGCCGCGCTGGGCGCGCATGCCGGCCTGCTGGGCGTGGTCGGCGCCGACGAGGCGGGGACCGAGGTGGAGCAGCTGCTGCAGGGCGGCGGCATCCACAGCTACCTCAAGCGCGACGACGCCATCTCCACCATCATCAAGCTGCGCGTCATCGGGCGCCAGCAGCAGATGGTGCGCATCGATTTCGAGGAGGCGCCCACCGACACGGTGCTGCGCGACAAGCTGGTGCAGTTCAAGGCGCTGCTGGCCGATTACGACGTGATCGTGCTGTCGGACTATGCCAAGGGTTCGCTGGTCAACGTGGCCGACATGATCGCCTCGGCGCGCGCGGCCGGCAAGGTGGTGATGGTCGATCCCAAGGGCGACGATTTTTCCCGCTACGCCGGCGCCACCGTGCTGACGCCGAACAAGTCGGAAATGAAGCGCATCGTCGGCAGCTGGAACAGCGAGGAACAGCTGACGGCCAAGGCGCAGCAGCTGCGCGCGGAGCTGAAGCTGGACGCGCTGCTGCTGACCCGCTCGGAAGAGGGCATGACCTTGTACACCGACGGCGCGCAGTTCCACATGCCGGCGCAGGCGCGCGAGGTGTTCGACGTCTCGGGCGCCGGCGACACCGTCATCGCGACCATGGCTTGCATGCTGGGAGCGGGCGCCGGCTGGAACGAGGCGGTGCAGACGGCCAACCGCGCCGGCGGCATCGTGGTCGGCAAGCTGGGCACGGCGACGGTCACGCGCGAGGAGCTGTTCAGCGCTTGATCCATGTCAAAGGCCGCGTTGTCAACCGCGGCCGAGGTTGGCCGTTAAGGGAACTCAAGGCGCGATTGTCGCCCTTGCTTTTCACCCACAACGGAGATAGAGACATGTTCAAGAAACTATTGCTGGCAGTTGCAACCCTGATTGCAACCATGAGCTTCGCTTTCGCGCAAGTCGACGTCAACAAGGCCGACGCGGCCGCGCTCGATTCGATCAAGGGCATCGGCCCGGCCAAATCGAAGGCCATCCTGGAAGAGCGCAAGAAAGGCGATTTCAAGGACTGGCCGGATCTGGAGAAGCGCGTCAAGGGCATCGGCGAGAAAAGCGCGGTCAAGCTGTCGCAGGCTGGCCTGACCGTGAACGGCAAGCCGCTCGATGGCGCGCCGATGGCAGCGCCGGCCGACAAGCCTGCGGCCAAAGCGGACAAGGCGGCCGCCAAGGCTGACAAAACCGCCGCCAAGGCCGACAAGGCCGCCGCCCCCGCCAAGTAAGTCTCATGCTGGCCGGCAAACCGCAGCGTCATCGCTGCGGTGCTAACATGGCGGGATGACGCTTAAAATCTCTCGCATCCTGCACGCCGGCTATGTCTTCGAATGCGACGGCACGCTGATCGCATTCGATCCGATCTTCGAGAACCCGTTCAGCAGGAACTGTCACGCCTTCCCGGACGTGCGCTTCGATCATGCGCGGATACGCGGCATGAAGCCCGATGCGGTGTTCATCTCCCACTTCCACGACGACCACTGCTCGATGGAGAGCCTCGACCTGCTCGATCGCGCCACGCCGGTTTATCTGTACTGCCTGTTCGACGAGCTGTTCGCGATGATACGGCAACTTGGCTTCACCAATGTGCAGGCGCTGGCGGTCGACGCGCCGGTGCGGGTGGGGGCGTTCGAAGTCATTCCGCGCAAGGCGCTGGACTCGGACGTGGATTCGATGTTCCACATCCGCGCCGCCGGCCTGAACGTGCTGAACGTGGTCGATTCGTGGATGGACCCGGAAACGCTGGAGCAACTGAAGGCCTACGCGCCGTGGGACATGGTGCTGTGGCCATTCCAGACCATGCGCGAGATCGACGTCATCGCGCCGTCGCGCGCGGGAGCGCCGGATCCCCGCGCGGCCAGCGTGCTGCCCGAGGAATGGCCGGAGCAGCTGCGCGCGCTGGCACCGCGCTACGTCGTCCCCAGTTCCTGCCAGTTCGTGCAGGAGCCGTGGTCCTGGTACAACCACGCTCTGTTCCCGATCACCTACCGCCAGTTCGCCGACGAGGTGAGTGGATGGCTGCCCGGCGCCGCCGTCGTGCGGCTCAATCCATCGGTCTCCTTCGAACTGACGCCGCATGCGTTGACGCCGGCCGCGCCGCTGCCTTGGGTGCTGCCCGTTGGCGAGCAGGATGTCGACTACGACTACCGTCCCGATATCGCGCCGCCGCCGACCTCGGAGATCGCCAGCCATTTCGCCGCGCTCGGCGACCAGCAGACCGCGCAGGTGCTGGACTACTGCCGCACCGGCCTGGCCGAAAAATACGCGGACATGGAACTGCCGGCGGACAGCTACTTCGCCACGCCGTGCATCTGGCAGTTGTCGCTGTACGACCATGCGGGCACGGTCCACCAGTTCCGCTACCGTATCCACGGCGATGCCATCGCAGCGACCGGCGACGGGGAGGCACCGACCTGGCATACCGAAATCCCGATGGCCAAGCTGTACGCCGGCCTGGCGCTGGGCGAGTCGCTGACGTCGATGTACATGCGCATCAGCGGCGCGCCGGCCGATGCCGACATCGTCGACGACCCGTTGATACGCTGCTTGTTCAACGACGCCTTCGGCGCCTATCAGGCGGCGCAGCTGCGCCGTCTTGGGCGGGCATGATGATGCCTCAGTGGATATCGTCCATCTGGTCGATCTCGCGGCGATAGCGGGGCAGGCGGCGCTCCAGCGTGTTTTGCGCCTGGTGATTGGCGTGTTCCACCAGCGTCAGCGCGGTGCTCAGTGCGACGCTCATCGACTTGGCGGCGGCCGCCATCGCATCGGCCGGCGACAGCGGCGGCGTGGCGGCCTGCTTGCTTTGCCGGGTGCGCAGACTGGCGGCGTTGACCCAGGTCTTTTCGCCGGGGAAGCGTATCCACAGCTCGCGCCATGCATTGCGGCCACCTCCCGTCACTTGTTGCACCATCTGGTTGGGCGAAACGGCGCGGCCTTCGTAGATCAAGTCGTCGCCGCTGACTTCGGCGATATGCCATTCATTGTTCATGTGCACGCGGAGACGCGTCGCATCGGGCAGGAATAGTTGTTTCCACTGATAGCCGCGCATCGGCGCCGCGTCGTCACGGTCCCTGGCTATCCAGAGTTTGATGGCGTGGGAGATCGCCTCGGCGGGAGACAACGTGCTGCCGCTCTGGCGCAGGTAGTCCTGCAGTTCAGCGAGCGCGGCAGGAGGAATGGCCGATGTGGGCTGCGGTTTCGAATGCGTGAGAGGGTTCATGCTCTTTCTCCTTCAGGATTTTGTCGTTTTTCTTCTCTTACTGTTTGTTAGACAGTCGAACGAAATCGAAGTTCAAAACTGATAAGAAGAGACAAAAAGAGAACGCCAAAAGAGAACGATCCCCCTCATGGAGGGGAATCGGGCATGCCTGTCCTAGTTGTAGACCTTATCCGCAGGCAAGTTCGCCAGGAACTGGTGGATCTGCGACACCACCGCCGCGCCTTCGCCGACCGCCGCCGCCACCCGCTTGGTGGACGTGGCGCGCACGTCGCCGATGGCGAACACGCCCGGCACGCTGGTCTCCAGCGCCGCCCGCGACGGCAATTCCTTCGGATACACGCCGTGCGCGAAATTGGCCTTGCACTGCGCCTTGGTCACGTCGAAGCCGGTGCGGATGAAGCCGTGGCTGTCGACGTCCACGCCGCAATCGCTGAGCCACGCCGTGTTGGGATCGGCGCCGATGAACAGGAACACGCGGCAGACGTCGTAGTCGCATTCCTGCTCGCTCTGCGAATTGCGGATGCGCACCTGCTTCAGGCCGTCCTCGTCGCCTTCAAGCGCGACGATTTCCGAGTGCGTGTGCAGCTCGATGTTCGGCGTCGCCTGGATGCGTTCGATCAGGTAGCTGGACATGGTGGAAGCCAGGCTGTCCTTGCGGATCAGCATGTGCACCTTGGACGCGTGGCCCGACAGGAACACCGCGGCCTGGCCGGCCGAGTTGCCGCCGCCGACCAGCACGATTTCCTCGGTCTTGCACAGCTGCGCCTCGATCGGCGAGGCCCAGTAGTACACGCCCTTGCCCTCGAACTGCTTGAGGTTGGCCAGCGACGGCCGGCGATAGCGGGCGCCGCACGACAGCACCACGGTCTTGGCCTTCAGCCGCTGCAGGCTGCCGCACATTTCCACTTGCAGCGGATAGGTGTCGCAGACCAGGCGGCCGGCCGGTGCCGGGATCGCCACCTCGACGCCGAATTTCTGCGCCTGCACGTAGGCGCGGCCGGCCAGCGCGCGTCCGGAGACGCCGGTGGGGAAGCCCAGGTAGTTCTCGATGCGCGCGCTGGCGGCCGCCTGGCCGCCATAGGCGCGCGTTTCCAGCGCCAGCACCGACAAGCCTTCGGATGCGGCGTACACGGCCGTCGCCAGGCCGGCCGGGCCGGCGCCGACGACGATCACGTCCCAGATCTTTTCGCTGTCGATGTCGGGCAGCATGCCGAGGCAGCGGCCGATGTCGACCACGGTCGGGTTTTTCTTGACGATGCCGTCCGGGCAGACCACCAGCGGCAGCTCTTCCGGCTTGGGCTGGTAGTGCGCCATCAGCTGCGCGGCCTGCTGGTCCAGCTCGGGATCGAGCACCACGTGCGGATGACCGTTGGCGGCCAGGAAGCTTTGCAGCGTGTGGATGCGGCCGTGGCCGCGCGGGCCGACGATCACCGGGCCGCCGGAATTCTGTTCGATCAGGCCGACGCGGCGCAGGATCAGCGCGCGCACGATGCGCTCGCCCAGGTCGGCGTGCGCCACCAGCAGCGCGCGCAGCGATTCGGACGGTACCACCAGCACCTCGACCTCGCCCTCGGCCACGCCGTTGCCCAGCGAAGGGCGGCCCGACAGCTGCGCCACTTCGCCGCTGAACTGGCCGCGCGTGTGGGTGGTGATGTAGGAGGTGTTGCCCAGTCCGTCGTAGCGGCTGACGACGATGCCGCCCTTGAGCACCAGCATCAGGCCGAAGCTGGTCTTGCCCGCTTCGAAAATCATGTCGCCGTCGCTGAAGTGGCGCACATGGCCGAAGCGCATCATGTGCTTGACGTCGACCGCGCTCAGCGTGGGGAAAATCTGGTGGCGGCGTTGCTCCACGTCGATCAGGGGGCGCGGCGTGGGCTCGTCCGGTGTTTCTTCGGGGAGCAGTTCCGTGGAGGTGGTGGCCATGACGATTCCGGAAAATGAAAGGGGTTGCAGAAATGGTGCAAGTCTATCGCATGCGGCCCTCGCAGTCCAAAACTTCCACCCCGTTTCCCCCATACGGAGGAGCCGGGCCAGGGCTTGCAATACGCGCAAGTCCAACTCGGATTAAAATGCCTGTTTTGGCGCAATTCACTGAAGATAGAACACGATGGCTTACAAGACTCTGGAAGACACGATCGGCAACACACCGCTGGTGCAGCTGACCCGGTTGCCCGGCGCCGATGCGCTGGCCCGCAACAATATTATTCTCGGCAAGCTCGAAGGCAATAATCCGGCCGGCTCGGTCAAGGACCGCGCCGCCATGTCGATGCTCAAGCGCGCGGAAGAGCGCGGCGACATCAAGCCCGGCGATACGCTGATCGAGGCCACCAGCGGCAACACCGGCATCGCGCTGGCGATGGCGGCCGCATTGCGCGGCTACAAGATGCTGCTGCTGATGCCGGAGAACCTGAGCATCGAGCGGCGCCAGAGCATGGCCGCCTACGGCGCGCAGATCATGTTGACGCCCAAGACCGGCGGCATGGAGTACGCGCGCGACATGGCCGAGCAGCTGCAGAAGGACGGCAAGGGCCGCATCCTCGACCAGTTCGGCAACTTCGACAACGCCCGCGCCCACTACGAGGGCACCGGCCCGGAAATCTGGCGCGACACCGAAGGCCGCGTCACCCACTTCGTCAGCGCCATGGGCACCACCGGCACCATCATGGGCGTGTCGCGCTACCTGAAGGAGCAGAACCCGCAGGTGCAGGTGATCGGCGCCGAGCCGGAAGAGGGCTCGTCGATCCCCGGCATCCGCAAATGGCCGGAAGCCTACCTGCCGAAAATCTACGAGCGTTCGCGGGTGGACCAGGTGGAATCGGTGTCGCAGGCGGCGGCCGAACGCATGGCGCGCCGGCTGGCGGCCGAGGAAGGCATCTTCTGCGGGATTTCGGCGGCGGGCGCCTGTGAGATTGCGCTGCGCATTTCGCAGACGGTGGAGAACGCGACCATCGTGTTCATCGTCTGCGACCGCGGCGACCGCTACCTGTCGACCGGGGTATTTCCGGCTTAAGGCGCGGCTAAGGCGTGGCGTAAGGCATTACTTCCCTCGCCCCCCGAGTAAGGGGGAGGGAGTGCAAGCAGGACAACGGCTCGATCAGCCTTGGCCGCCGCCTGGTTCGCCTTCTTTAGGCTTGAACTGCTTGTCGCTGATGCGGAACTTGTTGCGGCGGTCGCCCATCAAGTAACGCAGGTCGCGGATGCTCAGATCGCTCACCTCGTGCATGCGGATCAGCAGCGAGGCGCCGACCGGCAGGCGGTGGTGGCGGATCTTGCTGATCACCGGCGGCGCCACTTCCAACGCGCGCGACAGGGCCGCGTCGTTTTTCAGGCGCAGGTTCTCGATCAGGGTATCGAGCAGGCGGTTGGGATTGTATTGCAGCAGATCATCGCCATCCGCATCGTTGTTCATATCTATGCCGACTTGGTTTGTCATGATTTCGTCTTTTCCTTCTGATAAAGTTGTCCTGCAAAGTACAACACTCGGAGCTCGCTTTGCTGCGTTAATGTTCATCCTTACCAAGGAACGAATTCAAACACGGACACGGATTCCGGGATAACAAGTTTCATAATATATACACAATTCTACAACAACACGCCATCTAATACTCATAAGCAATAAAAAAACCTGATTGCCCATAGGGTATTGTTGTCCGGTTGCAACATTGTGTGAGAATTATACACCCACTCATATGATATGCTGAGAGTGCACACTTTTGATTAACTGATAAAGTTAATTATAAGATAATTTTGTTGTAAGCGCGCTGACTTTTGCCTGCAATTATCACAAGTGTGGACAAATAATTTCCGAGTGTCAACTAAACAATACAAGCAGCAAAGCCGCGCAACAAGGCACTTTACGCTTCCTTACAATCCGCCCCGGGCCAGCCGCACCGCGCGGCCCAGCTCCACCACCGACATCGCGTAGAAATAGCTGCGGTTGTATTGAGTGATCGCAAAGAAATTATTGTTGGCCAACCAGTATTCCGTCGGCTCGGCGCCGTTTTGCAAGTCCACCAGGCCATAGGTCTGTTGCTCCGGCACCGGGATGGCGGTGGTCACGCCGGCCGCCGCCAGCTCCTGCGCCGGGTATTTGGCGCTCAGGCCCTGGTTGATCATGCGTTCCCAGGCGCGGTTCGGCGACACGCTGGCCGAGTACACCAGCGGGCCGCCCTTGTCGCGCTCCCAGCCGTGGCCGGCCAGGAAGGCCGCCACGCTGCCGATGGCGTCGGTGCTCGAGCCGAGCAGGTCGACCTGGCCGCTGCCGTCGAAGTCCACCGCATACTTCATCACGCTGCTGGGCATGAACTGCGGCATGCCGATGGCGCCGGCAAACGAGCCACGCAGCGACAGCGGATCGATGCCGTTCTGGCGCGCGAACAGCAGGGTCGCTTCCAGCTCGCTGCGGAAGAAGGCCATGCGCTCGCTGCGCTGCGGCGCTTCCGGATAGGAGAACGCCAGCGTGGTCAGCGCGTCGACGACGCGGAAGCGGCCCGTGTTGCGGCCGTACACGGTTTCCACGCCGATGATGCCGACCAGGATTTCCGCCGGGATGCCGTACAGCGACTCGGCCCGCTCCAGCGCCTCGCGGTTGTCGTTCCAGAACTTGACGCCGCCGTCGATGCGCGCCGGATCGATGATCAGCCGGCTGTAGGCTTGCCAGTTCTTCGGCTTGCCCGGCGGCGCAGGTTTGACCAGCTGCACCGCCGAATCGACGTAGCGCACCTGGCCCATCAGCGTGTTCAGCGCGGCGCGGTCGAAGCCGTCGCGGCCGGCCACGTCGTCGAGGAAGGCGCGCACGTCCTTCCACTCGCCGAAGTTGACGAACTCGCCGACGTAGTCGATCGGCGGCGGGCCCTTCTTCTTGACCACGGCCGGCTTCTTCTTCGGCTGCATGCTCGGCGGCAGCTTGTAGCCGTAGGGATCGACGGCGGCGGCCTGGCCCAGGGTGGCGGCGCCCAGCAGCAGGGCGGTAATCAGAGTCTTCATCGGCATAGAGGTAGCAGTGTTTTCAGCGTCGTTAGCGACGATGATCGTGGTTCGGCCCCTGCCGCGCTGTACTTCAGCGTACCGTACAGGGATAAAAATTGTTCCATGGCCGCGTGTTTCTCCCCGCTGGCCGGCATCGCGCGCAGCCGCGCCGCGTAAGCGTGCGGCCCTTCGTCCGCGCGGCGCGCATAACCGTGGCGCGCCTGCTGCCGGCAAAAGGCGTCGTACAGCCCGTCGAGCGGATCGGCCGGGCGCCGCTGCCGCCGCCAGCGCAGCCCGTACAGCAGGGCGCACACCAGCGCCGCGCCCAGTGCGCTGCGCCAGTTGGCGAAGGCCGCGCCTAGTTCTTCAAGGAAACTTCGCTGCCTATCTGGATTGTAATCCAGGACCCATTGATTCCAACAATTATTCAACGCGGCATAGTTAAATCTGAGTTGCGCCAGCCACGAATTGGGATCGTTTTGCAAGTCGATCAAGGGGCCGAGGCCGAAGGCGGAGGTCTGCGGCAGCGCGCGCGCCAGGTTTTGGGCGATGCGCTCGGGGGCGACGGCGCCCGTCGGGTCGACGCGGCGCCAGCCCCGGCCGGGACTCCAGTACTCGGCCCAGGCGTGGGCGTCGGACTGGCGCACGGTGACGTAGCCGTCGACCGGATTCAGTTCGCCGCCCTGGTAGCCGGTCACCACCCGCGCCGGGATGCCCATGGCGCGCATCAGCACCACGAAGGCGCCGGCGTAGTGCTCGCAGAAGCCGGCCTTGCTGTTGAACAGGAACTCGTCGACGGCGTCGCGGCCCAGCAGCGGCGGCTGCAGCGTGTAGCTGTAGCCGCCGTCGTGGAAGCGCTGCAGCAGCTGCTGCGCGAGGGCGGCCGAGTCGGCGGCCGGCAGCGGCGGCAGGGGCGTGCCGGACGCCGGATCGGCATGGCGCAGCTGGCGCGCCAGCGCCAAGGTGCGCGGGTTGAAGCCGGCCGGCAGCTCGGTCCAGCGCGCCATGCGCCGCGGGTCGTCGTCGGCCTGGATGGTGAAATCGGTCCAGGCGGTGGTCTCGTAGCGTACGCGCTGGGTGAGCGGATCGGTGGTGAAGAATTCCAGCTCGTCGGAATCGCGCACGCGGTAGCCGGCCAGCTTCAGTTCCGGGCCGCTGAGCTCCAGCGCCGCCAGCCAGCGCGTGTTGCCCGGCTCCAGCGTGACCTGCAGCCGCAGCGGCTTGCCGCGCATGGCGATGGCGATCTCCTGCCGCGGCTGGCCGCGCCGGCGCGGCACGCGGGTCCAGGTGCGGCCGTCGTAGTCGCCCAGCACGATGCTGCGCCAGTACAGCAAATGCTTGGGCGGCGGCGGCAGGTCGTCGAGGAAGCGCGCGCGGAAGGCCACCGCCTCCGATTGCGCCAGCGACGACAGCGTGCCCGGCGCCATGCTGTCGGAAATGCCGGTGTGGCCGGTGTGGGCGTCGCCCGGCAGGCCCCACAGCGGACCCTGGATGCGCGGGAAGCCGAAGAACATCAGCACCGCCAGCGGCGCGGCGAGCACCGCGATCCGGGCCGCCATGCGCAGGCGCGCGGCCAGCGGCGGCACGGCGCCGGTGTACTGGAACGACATCTGCGCCGTCAGCAGCACGATCAGCGTGGCGCCCATGCACAGCGCGGTCAGCATCGTCTGCGAATAGAAGAAGTTGGTCAGCAGGACGAAGAAGCTGAGGAACACCACCACGAACAGGTCGCGCCTGGCGCGCATCTCCAGCAGCTTGAACGCCAGCAGCAGCGCCAGCATGGCCACGCCGGCGTCGCGCCCCAGCAGCGTGTGGTAGCTGCGCCAGACGCCGGCCATGGCCGCCATCGACACCGGCAGCAGCAGCCACAAGGGCGGCATGCGCTTGCCGCGCCAGGTCAGCGCGGCGCGCCACAGCAGCGTGCCGCACACGGTGGCGGTGATCCACGCCGGCAGGTGCTCGAAGTGCGGCGCCAGCACCATCAGCGCGGCCGCCAGCAGCAACAGCGTGTCGGACTTGTCGCGCGGCAGATGGCGCAACCAGGACATCATGAGGCGTGCCCGAACAGCGCCAGCGCGCGCAGGCAGGCCGCCTGGTGGGCGTCGCCCAGCGCCGGGCCGTATTCGTGCTGCGCCAGGCGGAAGGTGTAGGGCAGGGCGCGCTGCTCGGCCTCCAGCACCCAGCGCGTCATGCGCGACAGCTTTTGTTCGAGCTCCATCTGCAGCGGCAGCTCGGCGAAATCGAGGCACAGCTCGGCCACCGCGCCGCCGTCGAAATGCTTGGTCACCAGCTGCCCGCCCAGCGCCGGATCGTGGCGCGCGATCTGGCGCCAGGCCAGGTGCCGCATCGGATCGCCCGGCTGGTAGCTGCGGATGCCGGCGAAGTTATCCAGGCCCACGGTGCCGTGGCCGTCCGCGCTGGCCGCGCCGCTCGACGGCAGCGGCTGCGCCGGCGTCTCCGGCGCCGGATACACCAGCACCTTCAGGTCGGGCCGCCAGTAGCTCCACGCGCGGAACAGGCCCAGCGGAAAGCGGGTGACCAGGCGCACGCGCGGCGCCGCCAGCCAGCCGCGCTCCCCGCTGGCGGCCGACAGCCGCACCGCGCTGCTGCCGCCGGCGAGTACGTCGGTGGCCTGGCGCGGCTCGCCGTCGGCCTGGAAGCCCAGCCAGACGGCGTAGCGATCGCGCTTGCCGCGGTTGTTCAGGTGCAGCTCGAACTGCGCCTCCTCGCCGGCGAACACCGGCTGCGCGCGGCCCGGCGCCAGCTGCAGCATGGCCAGGTTCTTCGCGGTCAGGTACATGTCGGCCACCGCGCAGGCGCCGGCAAAGAAGGTCAGCGCGAAGCCGAGGCCGAGGTTGTAGTTGAGCGCGCCGATCAGCATCACCAGCAGCAGGCCGCAGAAGGCCAGGCCGGGGCGGGTCGGCACGATGAAGACGCGGCGCATCGTCAGCGTCACCACGCCCGGTTCGCTGTCCCGCAGCTGGAACAGCCACTTGTCGCGGGCCTTGCGGTAGAGACTTTGCAGCGGCGCGGCCATGGCTGCCTAGACGGGCACCGATTTTTGCAGCTGCAGCACCAGGTCGCGGCTGGCCAGCGCCACGCCGTGCGCCGACTTCAGCGGCCGCAAACGGTGGGCGCACACCGGCACCAGCACCGCCTGCACGTCCTCCGGCAGCACGTGGTCGCGGCCCTCCAGCGCGGCCCAGGCGCGCGCCGCCTGCAGCAGCGCGATGGCCGCGCGCGGGCTCATGCCCTCGGCGAACAGGCCGTTCTGGCGCGACGCGGCGGCCAGCGCCTGCACGTAGTCGATCAGCGCCGGCGACGCGTGGATGCGGCGCAGCTCCTGCTGGGCGGCGGCCAGCTCGGCCGGCGTCATCGCCGGCTTCAGCGACTTGAGCAGCACGCGGCGGTCCTCGCCCATCAGCAGCGCGCGCTCGGCGGCGGCGTCCGGGTAGCCCAGTGAAAGGCACATCAGGAAGCGGTCCAGCTGCGACTCCGGCAGCGGAAAGGTGCCGATCTGGTGGGTCGGGTTTTGCGTGGCGATGACGAAGAACGGCTCCGGCAGCGCGCGCGTGACGCCGTCGGCGCTGACCTGGCGCTCCTCCATCGCCTCCAGCAGGCCGGATTGGGTCTTCGGCGTGGCGCGGTTGATTTCATCGGCCAGCAGCACCTGGGTGAAGATCGGGCCCGGATGGAACACGAAGCCGTTCTTTTCGCGCTCGTAGATGGAGATGCCGTTGACGTCGGCCGGCAGCAGGTCGCTGGTGAACTGCACGCGGTTGAAGCGCAGCCCCAGCGACAGCGACAGCGCGTGGGCCAGCGTGGTCTTGCCCACGCCCGGCACGTCCTCCACCAGCAGGTGGCCGCCGGCCAGCAGGCAAGTGAGCGCCTGGCGGATCTGCAGGTCCTTGCCGACGATGATGTGGCCAACCTGCCTGGCGACGGCGTGCAATTTTGTGTACATGGTATGTGTGGTAGATTAGCGCTTACCGGATTCTATGCGAGAAACTGCGCAGAGGATACAGATTGATCCGCAGTACAAAATACCATGACCACAGCCATCTACAGCCATCCCGATTGCGCCCGCCACGACATGGGCGACTGGCACCCCGAATCGCCGGCGCGCCTGCAGGCGATTGCCGACCAGCTGATCGGATCGCACATCAGCGACCTGCTCGAGCACCGCGAGGCGCCGCTGGTGCGGATCGAGGACCTCGAGCGCAACCATAGCCAGAACGCCATCGCCATCGTGCGCGACAACGTGCCGGCGCCGGGCGACACCTATCCGATCGATGGCGACACCTCGCTCAACGCCTACAGCTGGCTGGCCGCGCAGCGCGCCGCCGGCGCCGCCGTGGCCGCGACCGACGCCGTCATCGACGGCGAGATCCAGAACGCCTTCTGCTCGGTGCGCCCGCCCGGCCACCACGCGCGGCCGGTCGAGCCGATGGGCTTTTGCCTGTTCAATAACGTGGCCGTCGCCGCCAAGCACGCGCTCGACGCGCGCGGGCTGGCGCGGGTGGCCGTGGTCGACTTCGACGTCCATCACGGCAACGGCACCGAGGAAGCGCTGATCGCCGAGCCGCGCGCGCTGATGGTCAGCTTCTACCAGCACCCGTTCTATCCCTACTGCGAGCCGGAGCCGATCACCGAGCGCCTGGTCAACGTGCCGGTGCCGGCGCACAGCAAGGGCGACGTGGTGCGCCGCGTCGTCACCGAACAGTGGCTGCCGGCGCTGCATGCCTTCAAGCCGGAGATGATCTTCATCTCGGCCGGCTTCGACGCCCACCGCGAGGACGACATCGGCGGCATGGGCCTGGTGGAGGCCGACTACGCGTGGATGACCGAGCAGGTGATGGAGGTGGCGCGCCTGTACGCCAAGGGCCGCATCGTCAGCTGCCTCGAAGGCGGCTACAACCTGTCGGCCCTGGGCCGCAGCGTGGTCGCGCACCTGAAGGCGCTGGCGGAGCTCTGACGTAAAAAAAGCCGCCCGGCGGAACGGGCGGCTTCTGTGTCTGGCGGATGCGGATCAGGCGTTGACGGCGCGGCCGTTGTTGGCCGACCAGCGGTACAGGCCCCAGACCACGGCGACGCCGACGACCAGCGCGATGATCATCATGTGCGCCTCGCTCAGCGAGTTGGCGATGGCCAGCGGCTCGCCCTTGCCCGACACCACGATCAGGCCGGCCAGCGCGACGTTGAACAGGCTCTCGCCGACGATGAAGCCGGACATCACCAGCACGCCCAGGCGCTTGGCGGTGTCGCCGCCGACCTTGTGCTCCATCGCGCGGTCGAACAGGTAGCCGGTCACGGCGCCGATGCAGACCGGCGTGATCACCGCGCTCGGCAGGTAGATCGCCAGGCCCACGCCCAGCGGCGGCAGGCTGTACTTGCCGTTGCTGGATTTCTTCAGGCCGTAGTTGATCAGCACCAGCAGCAGGCCGACCAGCGCGCCGTAGCCCAGCAGGTCCCAGCGCAGCTGGCCGCCGATGACGCCTTTGGCCAGGGTCGAGATCAGCAGCGCCTGCGGCGCGGCCAGCGGCTGGTCCGAGATCGAATTGAGGTTGGGCGCGCCGACGAAGCCGTTGGCGTGATTGAGCAGCTCCAGCACCGGCGGCACCACGCACGAACCGGCGACCACGCCGATCAGCAGGCCGACCTGCTGCTTCCATGGCGTGGCGTCGACCAGCTGGCCGGTCTTCAGGTCCTGCAGGTTGTCGTTGCCGATCACGGCGACGGCCAGCACCACGGTGGTGACGAACAGCGCGTAGGCAATCAGCGCCTGCGCCACTTCCGGGCCCATGACGCTGCGGCCGACCATGCCCACGCTCAGCGCGGCGCCGAGGATGGTCAGGATGGCGATGCCGGACACCGGCGAATTGGAGGAGCCGATCAGGCCCGCCATGTAGCCGCAGACGGCGGCGGCGAACATGCCGGCGATCAGGATGTAGCCGATGCCGACGGCCACCAGCGGGAACGCCAGCGAGGCCAGCGGGCCGCCTTGCAGGAAGCTCGCCAGCAGCCAGCCGGCCGGCACCATCGACAGCAGCGTGACCAGGCCGACCACGAAGATCGGCAGATCCTGTTCGGTGCGATCGAGCACGCCGCCGTTGGCCTTGGCCTTGCGCGACGACTCCATCGCCGACTTCAGGCCGCCGAGGATGGGCTTGGCCAGGCCGGCCAGCGTGATGATCGCCGCCATGCCGATCACGCCGGCGCCCATCATGCGCACTTCCTTGGACCAGATGCCCAAGGCGTGGCCGGCGGCGTCGACGCCTGCGGCGGCCGGCGTCAGGGACGTCATCAGCGGCACCATGATGCCCCAGGCGATGACCAGGCCGGCCAGCATCGCGACGCCGACGGTGATGCCCATCAGATGGCCGGCGCCGATCAGCGCCAGCGAGCTCGATGCGCCGATGCCGGTGGCGCCCGCGCCGGTGCGGAAGTAGATCGACACTTCGCCGGCCATCAGCTTGACGGCGGCGCCGGCGGCGAAGACGGCCGAGGCCACGCTGCCCCAGATCACCGCCCACAGGCCGGCCTTGCCTTCGGCGGCGCCGGCGCGCGAGGCCATGCCGACCTTGAGCACTTCGGCCGCGGCCACGCCTTCAGGGTAGGGCAGGTCGGACTGCGACACCAGCGCGCGGCGCAGCGGCATCGTGTACATCACGCCCAGCACGCCGCCGATGGCGCAGGCGCCGAAGGTCGGCCAGAACGGCACCTTGGCCCACCAGCCCACCATCAGCAGGCCTGGCAGCACGAAGATCACCGACGCCAGCGTGCCGGCGGCCGAGGCGATGGTCTGGACGATGTTGTTTTCCTGGATGGTGGCATCCTTGAAGGCGCTGAGCAGCGCCATCGAGATGACGGCCGCCGGGATCGAGGTGGCGAAAGTCAAACCTACTTTCAGGCCGAGGTAGACCTGAGCCGCCGTAAACACCAGCGTAATCAGAATGCCCAGAATAATGCCGCGAAGAGTGATTTCCTTCGGGTTGGACGGTGCAGCTATGCTCATCTTCAGCACTCCGGTTTGATAAATGGTTGTTTATATAATCAGAAAAATCGAAAAGCGACCCATGATATCCGAAGTCCGGACGGGGCTGCGGGTAAAATAGCGGATTGTCAGAACGATTTTGAAGGTCAGAGCATGTCGATACAATGGTACCCGGGGCACATGAACGCCGCCAAGAAGAAGGCGGCGGAGCAGATGGAGAACACCGATCTGGTGATCGAGGTGGTCGACGCGCGCCTGCCCGAGGCCAGCACCAATCCGATGGTGGAGGAGCTGCGCAAGTTCCGCCAGCGTCCATGCCTGAAAATCCTCAACAAGATCGACCTGGCCGATCCGGCCGCCACGGCGGCCTGGGTGGCGTACTACAACGCGCAGGAAGGCGTGACCGCGTTCGCGATGACGACCAAGAAGCCGGCCGACGTGGCCCGCGTGCCCGAGCTGGCCAAACAGCTGGCGCCGCACCGCGGCGTGCCGACCAAGCCGCTGCGCATCATGATCATGGGGATACCCAACGTCGGCAAGTCGACCTTGATGAACGCGCTGCTGAAAAAGCGCGTGGCCAAGGTCGGCGACGAGCCGGCGGTGACCAAGCAGCAGCAGAAGCTGTACCTGGACAAGAACACCATCCTGGTCGACACGCCGGGCATGCTGTGGCCGAAGATCGCGCTGCCAAGCGACGGCCTGATGCTGGCCGCCAGCCATGCGATCGGCTCGAACGCGCTGATCGAGGAAGAGGTGGCGGTGTTCCTGGCCGACGAGCTGTTGAAGCACTACCCGCAGCTGCTGGTGGCGCGCTACGGCTTCAAGGAGATCGAAACCTTCGACGGCATCGCCGTGGTGGAGGGCGTGGCGGCCAAGCGGGGCTTCCGCCAGAAGGGCGGCGACCTCGATTTCGAGAAGGCCTCGCACACCTTCCTGGGCGACTACCGCAGCGGCATCCTGGGCCGCATCTCGCTGGAGACGCCGGCCACGCGCAAGGAGCGGCTGCAGATCCACGAAGCCGAGATGGCGGTCAAGGCCGCCGAAAAAGCCGCCCTCGCCGCCGCCAAGGCCGAAGCCTACGCCAACGGCAAGCGCGGCTCTTAAAGATCCGGGGTCAGATCCGACATTTGGACACGAGCTCTGCCGTAATCGCCATTACGGCAGAGCTCGTGTCCAAATGTCGGATCTGACCCCGGATCTGTTTAGCCGAAGCGGAAGCTGGAGACGGCCAGCGATCCCATGAACGCGTCTTCGTGGTAGGGCACGGCCGCCGCTTCGTCCTCGGCCGCGCCCAGCGCCACCATCAGCGGCAGCAAATGCTCCTCGCGCGGATGCGCCATGCGCGCGGCCGGGGCTTTTTCCCATTCCAGCAGCTGCGCGCTGCGCTCCTTCGGCGGCAAGGCCATCGTCGCCCTCAGCCAGTCGTCGAACGCGTGCGAGGCCGCCGCGCCCTGCGCGTTGAAGGCGCGCAGGTTGTGGTAACTCAGCCCGCTGCCCACGATCAGCACGCCTTCCTTGCGCAGCGGCGCCAGCAGGCGGCCCACCTGCAGGTGCGTCAGCGGGTCGAGGCCGTGCTTCAGCGACAGCTGCACGATCGGCACGTCGGCATCCGGATACACCGGGTACATCGCGCTGAAGGTACCATGGTCGAAGCCGCGCTGCGCGTCCAGCTGCGCCGGGAAGCCGCCGGCATCCAGCAAATCCTTCACCTGCGCCGCCAGCTCCGGCGAGCCGGGCGCGCTGTACTGCACCTCGTAGGTGTGCGGCGGGAAGCCGCCGTAGTCGTAGATCATCGGCGGCTTGGGCGAGGACGACAGCATGAAATCGCGGCCCTCCCAGTGCGCCGTGATCACCAGCACGGCTTTCGGCGTGACGCCGACCTGGCGCGGGATGTCGCGCAGCGATGCGTCCAGCCGGCCGTACAGATGGCCGACCTGGTCCATCATGAACGGCCAGGGGCCGCCGCCGTGGGAAAGGAAGTAGGTTGGTAGGGTGCTCATGGCATTGCTCCGGTTTGACATTGACATCCACTATAAGCATCGCGGCCGCCGCGATCAATCCATGAAATGTAGATGGATACTATCTAAATTGTTAATGATCCGGCACGCGGGCGTATAATGCCCGGGTTCTGGTGCTCGCCCATGTGCTCACATGCGCAGTTAAACGGGAAACACAGGCCGCCTCCGCTCCACAGCGAACCGGCCAAGGTGTGCTGCCCCCGCAACGGTAACGCGACGTCAAGGTCGCCAGCCCGGATATCGGCCAGACATGGGGGAAGCGTGCGCCGCCACGACGCGCACGGCTTCCGTGCACTTCCGGCTTGCGGGGACGCAGGCGGATGTCTCTTTTGAAAAGATCTGTCATGAATTCCACCGCTGTCCAACCGCGCCTGCTGGCCGTCGCCGTTTCCCTCTGCTTTAGCGCCGCTGTCCCCCTCACCGTGCTGGCACAAGACGTTGCCGGCGCCCAGGTATCCCAGGTGCTGGCGCCCGTCGTCATCACCGGCTCACGCTTCGACGCCGACCCTGCCCTGTCCACGATCGGCGCCACCATCATCAGCGCCGACGATATCCGCCGCTCCGGCGCCAGCGACGTCAACGCCGCGATCCGCAAGGTGGGCGGCGTCTACGGCCGCCAGAGCCTGGACGGCAGCCCGGACTTCGGCCTCGACCTGCGCGGCTTCGGCGCCGATAGCAGCCAGAACATGGTCATCGTGCTGGACGGCGTGCGCCTGTCGGAAAATGAACTGAGCAACGCCATCCTGTCGGCCATCCCGATCGACACCGTGGAGCGCATTGAAATCACGCGCGGCGGCGCCAGCGTGTTGTACGGCGACGGCGCCACCGGCGGCGTGATCAGCATCGTCACCAAGCGTCCGGGCAAGAACACCAGCCGCGGCAGCGTGTTCGTCGAAGGCGGCCAGTTCCGCGCCGGCGAGGTGCGCGTCTCCGGCGCGCAGGCGTGGGACGGCTTTGCCGCCGACGCCACGCTGGCCACCCAGCGCACCGACAACTACCGTGACAACAACGAATTCAAGCAGACCCATTTCAGCGGCGGCGCCCAGTGGTTCTCCAACAACGGCCGCATCGGCTTCCGCTACGAAGGCGCGCGCCAGGACACGCATTTCGCCGGCGCGTTGACGGAAGCGCAGTTCAACGCCAATCCGCGCCAGACGCTGACGCCGAATGACAACGGTTCGCTCGACAGCGACCGCTTCACCGCCTTCGCCCAGCGCCGCATCGGCGCCTACGACCTGGCGGCCGACCTGTCGTACCGCAAGAAGACGGTGGATTCGACCTACTTCTTCGGCGCCTCGCCATCGACCACCACCTACGACAGCAAGCAGACCCAGTTCTCGCCGCGCGTGCGCCGCCTGGGCGACATCGGCGGCATGCTGAACGAAATGGTGGCCGGCTTCGACTGGACCGAGTGGAACCGCACCACCACCGCCTCGTACTCTGCCGCCGACGCCACCCAGCATTCGAAAGCACTGTACGTGCGCGACGAACTGCGCTTCGATACCGCCCATGAAGGCCGCGTCTCGGCCGGCGTGCGCCGCGAGATCTTCGACAAGGACTTCAGCGATCCGCTGGGCTACGGCACCACCGCCTACAAAACGGCGCAAGGCCTGAACGCGTGGGAACTGCAGGCCAGTTACCTGCCGGTCGCCAGTCTGACCGTGTACGGCAAGGCCGGCCAGAGCTACCGTGTAGCCAACTCCGATGAAAACGCGCTGACGCCGGTGCCGAATGAAGCGCTGCAGCCGCAGCAGTCGCACGACCTGGAACTGGGCGCGAGCTATGCCACCGCCGCGCAGAAGGTCACTGCCCGCGTCTTCCGCCACAACCTGACCAACGAGATCTTCTACGATCCGACGATCTTCACCAACACCAATCTGGCACCTACCCGACGCGAAGGCTTCGAAGTCGATGCCGAACAGCGCATCGGCGCCGACTGGAACGTCACCGCGCACTACCAGCACGTGGACGCCAAGTTCACCGGAGGCGCCAACAATGGCAAGCAGATGGTGCTGGTGCCGGAGAACACGCTGACCGCGCGCCTGAGCTGGACCCCTGCCAGCGGCCAGACTGCCGACGTCGGCGCACAGTGGGTCGACAGCCAGCGCTACGGCTCGGACTTCGACAACACCTGCTCCGGCAAGATCCCTTCCTACACCACGCTCGACGCGCGCTATGCACGCAGGTTCGGCCAATGGGAGCTGGCGCTGGCGGGCACCAACCTGAGCGACAAGCACTACTACTCGCAGGCGTTCACCTGCGATGCCAGGGGCAAGAGCGGAATCTATCCATCGGACGGCCGCCAGCTGAAAGTCTCGGCGCGCTACGAGTTCTGATGAAAGCCGCCACCACCTCCGTTCCCGCCGCCTTGCTGGCGCTGGCGTGCCTGCCGGTGGCGGCGCACGCCGTCACGGTGAGGGACGACGCCGGCAACAGCGTCACCCTCGCCAAGCCGGCGCAACGCATCATCTCGATGGCGCCGCACATCACCGAGCTGTTGTTCGCGGCCGGCGGCGGCGACCGCGTGGCCGGCGTGATGAACTACAGCGACTACCCGGAGGCGGCCAAGCGCCTGCCGCTGGTCGGCAGCGATGCGCAGATCGACATGGAGCGGGTGCTGGCGCTGCGGCCGGACCTGCTGGTGGTATGGAGGACCGGGAACACCGCGCGCCAGCTGGAGCAGCTCAAAAGCCTGGGCATCCCGATCTTCTACAGCGATCCGCACAAGCTGGACGAGGTGGCCACCAGCCTGACCCGCCTGGGCCAGCTGATGGGCACCGAGGCGCTGGCGCAGAGCGCCGCGCAGGACTACCGGCAGAAGATCGCCAGGCTGTCGTCCACCTATGCGCGGCGGCCGACGGTGCGGGTGTTCTATCAAATCTGGGAAAAGCCGATTTTCACGCTGAACGGCGATCACATCGCCAGCGACGCGATGCGCGTCTGCGGCGGCCAGAACGTGTTCGCCGCGCTGAAGGTGCCGGCGCCGACGGTCAGCACGGAAGCGGTGCTGCAGGCAAATCCGGAAGCGATCGTCGGCGGCGAGAAGCATGACGCCGAATCCGGCATCAATATCTGGCAGCAGTACAAGGGCATGGAGGCGGTCCGGCGCGGTAACCTGTTCATGCTCGACAGCGAACTGCTGGTGCGCGCCACGCCGCGCATCGCCGACGGCGTCGCCGTGTTGTGCGAAAAACTGGAGACGGCGCGCCGCCGGCGGCCTTGAGGTCCCCTTAATCCCCTCTTAATATGCGCGGCGTAAAAAAGGTGGTAATCTCCCGGCGTTTGCCACCTAACCTGTTGAAGGACTGTTATGCGTTTCCTGAGCTTCCTGCGTCCCCTGATTGCCACCGCCGCCTTTATGGCCGCAGCCGCCGGCGCCCATGCCGCCGACTTCAAGAACGGCCTCGATTACAACACGGTGGACCTGCCGGCCCGTCCGGACACCGGCAAGAAGGTCGAAGTGCTGGAAGTGTTCATGTACCACTGCCCGCACTGCAACGCGCTCGACGCGCCGCTGGCGGACTGGGTCAAGAAGCAGGGCGACAAGATCGTGTTCCGCCGCATGCACCTGGGCGAGGACGCGCAAGCCAAGGCCTTCTTCACGCTGGAAGCGATGAACGCGCTGGGCAACGGCCTGCACGAGAAGTTCTTCCACGCGATCCACGTCGAGCATAACCGCCTGAATACGGACGCATCCATCCTGGACTTCGTGGTCAAGAACGGCGTCGACAAGAACAAGTATCTGGAATTTTTCAACTCGTTCGCGGTCCAAACCAAGATGAAACGCGGTGTGCAGATCGCAAACCAGTATAAAATCGACAGTGCGCCTGCCCTGGTGATCGACGGTCACTACACGACCTCGCCGGCGGTGGCTGGCCACGGCCTGTCGTCCGCTCCAGCGGCGCACGCGGCCATGTTCGCGGTGATGGATAGCCTGGTTGCCAAGTCGGCTCAGGAACGCGCCGGGAAGAAGTAAGGAGCAGTCATGAAAGAGATCAGCGAGGAACGCAAGGCGGCCGAAGGCGAGGTCATGAAGATTTACAAGGAGTCCTCGCCGGTCATCGAGAGCCTGTTCGAATGGGCCTATATCAATCACGTGGCCTGGAGCCTGGCCGTGCTGGCGCTGGGCTTCATCGTCTGGCTGGTGATCGCGTTGACCAACGCCGAGAACCAGCGCAACGCGCTGATGACCAAGCAGTGCGCGGACCCGGTGTTCAAGGGCGAGCTGGATAAGAAATGCCTGCGCACCGTGCACTCGCGCGAGCACTGGTGGGAGCACGTGACGTACGCGCTGACCCATGTCAGTCCCGAAAAATAAATATGCAAAAAGCCCGCAACAGCGGGCTTTTTTTCAGCTGTGGATCACCACCGTGCAGGTGGTGCCGGCCACCAGTTCCATGCCCTTGGGCTGGCGGTCGATGTGGATGCGCACCGGCACCCGCTGCGCCAGGCGCACCCAGTTGAAGGTCGGGTTGACGTCGGCCAGCAGTTCGCGGCCGGTGTTGGCGTCGCGGTCGGTGATGCCGTGGGCGATGCTCTCGATATGGCCTTGCAGCTGCGCGGCGCCGCTCATCAGGTGCACTTCCACCGCATCGTCCACCTTCAGCAGCGGCAGCTTGGTCTCTTCAAAATAGCCCACCACATAGTATGAGGCGCTGTCGATCACCGCCAGCTTGGCCGCGCCGACGGCGGCGAAATCGCCCACGTGCACGTTCAGGTTGGTGACGTAGCCGGTCACCGGCGCCCGCACCACGGTGCGCTCCAGGTTCAGCTCCGCCATGCCGCGCGCCGCCAGCGCCGCCTGGTACTGCGCCGACGCCGTGCCGACCGCGAATTCGGCCGTCTCGCGGCTTTCGGCCGAGACGATGGCGTTGTCCAGGCCCGCGCGGCGGCTGGCCTCCTTGCTGCGGCGGCCTTTTTCCACCTGCTGCGACGCCAGCTGGGCATTGGCCTGCGCCAGCGCGCTCTGGTAGCGCGCCTTGTCGACCACGAACAGCACGTCGCCCTGCTTGACCAGCTGGTTGTCGTGGACCTTGACCTCGGTGACGGTACCGGCGACGTCGGCGCTGATGTTGATGACGTCGGCCTTGATGCGGCCGTCGCGGGTCCAGGCGGATTCCATGTAGTGGTTCCAGGCCGAGCGGCCCATCCACAGGGCGGCGGCCAGCAGCAGCATGGTCAGGAAGAAGCGGAAGATTTTGGATGCACTCACGGCGGTTCCTCAGGATAGTGAATTATTTGTACAGCGTGACCAGCAGGGCGCTGAAGATGCAGACGAACAGGCACAGTCGCACCAGCGCCGGGTGCCAGCTGCGGCGGTAGGCGCCGACGTGGCTCAAGGCGCTGTCCAGCACCACCTGCAGCACCAGGCTGGCCAGGAACAGCGGCAGCACGCCGGGCAGCAGTACGCCGAAAAAGTCGATTTCACGCGGCATGCGATGTTTCTCCTGTGGGTTCTCCTGCAGCGATTTGGTCCAGCAGGGAGGTGTAGATGGAATGCAGGTCGGTCAGCGCCGTGCGCAGGCGCAGTTGCCGCTCGGCCGTGGCGTCGGGCAGCGCCGCGCGCACGGCGGTTCCCGCATCGAGGATGGCTTGCAGCGCGGCCTGGCCGCTGGCGCCGGAGCGCTGCCGCAGGTGGGCGGCAAGCTGGCGCACCACGTCCTGCAAGGCGTCGCGCACCGGTCCGGGACGCGAGCTGCCGATCAGCTGGCGCAGTTCGATGACGGCATGGCCCAGCTCCAGCAGGGTCAGGCCCTGGCGCACCACGGCCCGCGCCGCCTCGCCTGGCGCCGGGCCGGAGGCTGCGTTCAACTGGCTGAGCAAGTCGCGCACGCGGTTGTCGAAGCGCCGCTTCAGGCGGTACATCGGGGCGTTGCAGGCGCCCAGCGCCTCGCGCCACAGCGCGGCGGCCACGTGGTCCTTCTGGCCCATGGTGTGCTCGGGCAGGATCAGCTTGAACATCAGGTAGGCCACCGCCACGCCCATCGTCAGCGACAGTTCGCTGCTGATGAAGCTTTCGACGTCGTAGCGCATCAGGTTCGTCGGCACCACCAGCGTGGCGCAGAACATGCAGATGCCGATGCCCACGCCGGCCCAGCGCGGTCCGCTGATCAGGTAGGCACCGAAGGCGAACAAGGGCAGGGCGGAGATGATCAGCGTAGTGAAGTCGTTGGCGCGCGCGACCAGGAAGAACTCGGTGACGAAAGCCAGCGGCGAGGCCAGCAGGAAGCCGATCAGCACCTGCCGCACCAGCGCCGTCGGCCGCGGCGACGACGAGGCCAGTGCGCAGAAGATAGTCGCCATCAGGATGGCGTTGCCGACAAAGGGCCAGGCCAGCCAGTACCAGGCGGCTGCTGTCACCAGCAGCGTGGCGCCGGCACGGAAGCCGCTGGCGGCGACGATGGCCGGCGGCGTCTTCGGCGTGTAGGCGCCGGGATCGCTGACCTGCTGGCGCTTCTCGGCCGCCAGGCCGTGGTACAGCGCGTTGAAGGCATCGATGTCGCGGGCGAAGCGCTCCCTCAGCTCGGCCGCCGTTTCGATGTCGATCTGTTGCTGGCGTTCGACAGGCACGCCGGCCGGCACGCCGCTTGCGCGGTGGAGCAGGCGGTGCAGCGTGTAGAGCGTGGTCAGCGCCGTCATGAACGCCGCGTTGAAGGCGTGCAGCTGGCGCGTGTGCGAGCGTGGATGGTCGGCTTCAAAGAAGGCGGCGGCGCGGCCCGATTCCAGCGCGGCGATGTCGGCGGCGAATTTCAGGTGGGTCAGTTCCGCTTCGGCCGGCGTCAGGCGCTGTTCCAGCACCTGCGTGTAGAAAGTGGTGAAGCTGGCGTAGCGCGCTTCGACGGTGCGCATCACCGTGCGCGAGTGACGGCGCGGGAACACCACGTCATGCACCACCGCTGCGCAGATGATGCCCAGGCCAACCTCGGTCACGCGCGTAATGGCCAGCGTGAACACGTGGTCCGGCGCGTCGATGGCGGGAACGGCGATCATGCAGGCGGTATAGCCGGCCAGCACAAAGCTGTACGACTGCTGGTTGCGGTGCATGGCGGCGCCGCCGGTGCACAGCGCGATCCAGACCGCCACGCCGATGAACAGCAGCGGCGGCGATTGCGGGAACAGCGCGACCAGCGCCAGCGCGGCCGAGCAGCCGACCAGCGTGCCGAGAAAACGGTAGAAAGCCTTTTCCAGCACCATGCCGCTGCTGGGCAGCGCGAGGATGACGGTGGTGGCGAGGGCGGTGTAGGGAGCGTCGAGGCCGAGGCGGAAGGCCAGCCACAGCGCGGAGAAGGAGGCCAGCATGGCCTTGGCGACGAACACCCAGCGTTCGCCTTCGGTGCCGAACCAGCCGGCGGTTTCTGCCGCCAGCCAGCGCAAGGCTCCCCCGGCCGCGCTGTGATCCTGGTTGGAGGTGGCGGCTGGGGGAGAATTCATGGCGTCGTGTTATGTAAGGGCTTCGAGATTGTCCAGCTGCCGTTTCAGCAGCGCTTCAAGTACTTTAACTTCTTCGTCGGTGTAGCCGTCGTAGGCGTGCGTGGTGGCAGCCCAGACTTCCGGCAGCACTTTCTCCGCCAGCGCGCGGCCGGCATCCGTCAGCGAGATCATCACGCAGCGACGGTCGCCCGGACGGTTGCCGCGCGTGATCAGGCCCTGGGTTTCCAGGTCGTTGCACACGCGTGTCAGGTTGGCCGGTTTTTCCATGCACGCTTCACCCAGCGTGGACGCGGTCGAGGTTTCGCCATCGGATCCATACAGCACGGCCAATACCATGTAGCTGGCGTCGACCAGATCGTATTTGCGCAGCGCGGCATTGCTCAAGTCCTTCATCCGTTTCTGGATGTGGTAGGTCATGCGCAACAGGCGCATCAAGTCCTCCGGGAACTCTGGCATTCGGGCATGGATGTTTTTCAGGCGCTTTTTAGTCGCTTCAAAACTGCTCATTGCCTTGCTCCTCTGCTTATTTTTTTCGAAGGATTGATTCTACTATCTAATCGTCAAGGCAAATCCAGTTTTATGCCACCGCCCAGTGCGGCCATCAGTAATGCGTAGTTATCCAGTTGTTTGCTAGCCACTTGCGCCATCTGCTGTTGTTCATTCAATAGCGTGATCTGCGCATTGATCACGTTCAGCGCGTCGGTCATGCCGGCCTTGTAGGCCCGTTCGGCCAGCTGCTGCTGGCGGCGCGCCGAGCCCAGCGCGCGCTGCGCCAGCAGGTCCTGCTGCCGCACCGAGTCGATCCGGACGACTGCGTTTGCAACGTCGGACATCGCCTGCACCACTGCGGCGTTGTACTGCTCGACCGCGCCGTCATGGAGCGCGGTCTGGTTACCCAATTGACTGCGCAGTCGTCCGCCGTCGAAGATCGGCAGGCTGATGGCCGGCGTCACGCCGCGCATGGCCGAGTTAGCGTCCAGGAAGTGCGTGAACCCCAGCGCCTGGAAACCGACGAAGGCGGCCAGGTTGATGTTCGGGTAAAAATCCGCCTTGGCGCCGGCGACGCGCGAGTTGGCCGCTTCGATGCGCCAGCGCTGCGCCGCGATGTCGGGCCGGCGTCCCACCAGCTCGGCCGGCAGCGACGCCGGCACCGCCTGTCCGCGGCCTGCCTCAAGAGCCAGCATCGGCCGGGCGATCGCATCGCCGTCGCCCGGTCCTTTGCCGATCAGTGCCGCCAGCTGGTTGCGCAGCAGCGCGATCGACTCGCCGATCTGCTCGTGCTCGCGCCGTCCCGCCGGCAGCGTTGTTTCGATGCTGGCCACATCCAGCTCGCTGGCCAGGCCCGCGGCCCGGCGCTTGCGCGTGATGTCCAGGATGCGCTGGCGCTGCGCCAGGTTCTCGGCCACGCTGTCCTGCAGCGCGTACTCCAGCGACAGCTGGATGTAGCTGCGCACGATGGCCGTGGTCAGCGTCAGCCGCGCCATCTGCGATTCGGCCGAGGCCATGTGCACTTCGTCCAGCGCGGCCGCCAGCGCGTCGCGGTTGCGGCCCCACAGATCCAGGTCGTAGGAACCGGACAGCATGGCCGTGTTCTTCCACGCGTAGTTGCCGGCCAGCGGAGCGGGCACGGTGCTGTGCGCGGAATACAGTTCGCGGTCGGCGCTGGCCGAGGCGTCCACGCGCGGTTGCGTGCCGGCCCTGGCGACGCCGGCCAGCGCCTCGGCCTGGCGCACACGCGCCTGCGTGGCGCGCAGCGTCGGGTTGTCGGCCAAGGCGGCGCTTACCAGCTTGTCCAGCTGTTCGTCGTGCAGCGCCTGCCACCATTGCTGCTCGGGCCATGCGATGTCTTTGCTGGCGGCGGCAATGGCCTTGCCGGAATTGAGCTCGGCAGGTTTCAACGCGACCGCTTGCGGCCGGACCTTGCCCATGTCGGCGCAGCCGGCCAGCAGCGCCAGCATGCACGATGCAAGGGCGAGCGGGCGGATGGCGTGGCGCGGTGTCATGGGCGTGGTTTCCCGTTAGCTGTTACTTGGCGACGTGCTTTTTGGTCTGGGCGACGTCGAAGTCGGCTTCGGTTTCCAGCAGCGTGCCGTTTTTGCGGGCTTCCAGGAACTCGGCCTGCACTTGCGCGCGGGTCAGGCCGGTGGCTTGCTGGGTCTTGGTGGAGGCCAGCGCGCCGTTGGCGACGGCGGTTTGCGCGGCGCTGGTGGTGGAGGCGGTGGTCGTGGTTGCGGCCGGCGCGGTGGTCTGCGCGAAAGCGTTGGTCACGGTGATGGCGGCTGCGGCAATCGCGAAAGCGGTGGTGGCGGCGGCGTTGATCAGGGTTTTGGTCGTGGTGCTCATGGCGGTTCTCCTGGGTGAGGTGGTTAATGCGCGTCTGCTCGTTCAATGCATTAACTATAGAGATGAATATTACATTTGTAAAGTAAAAAATTCCTATCGGTACGATAGCCTTATGCGAGGGTGCGCACGGACTGGCCGCTGCGGCGGTGGTCCAATCAGGTTTTAGAAAAGGAGTCCATCATGTCTGACAGCACTCTGGATCCGGATAACATTCCGGTAGGTACCGACCGAACCCTGGGACGCGGCCATGGCACGCGCGCCCTGGGGCCCAGCGACAATTCCGACAGCGGCAGCGATGTCGTGGGCGAGCCGGATATCGGCCTCGACAGCGATACCGATGCGGAAGGCACCGGCGAGCGCGCCGGCGTGGAGATGACCACGGGACCGTCCGACATAGGCTTCGACCATGTCGAGACGATACCGGTGGTCGACGGCGAGTTTCATGACGTGGTGCAGCCGGAAGACGACGGCAGCGCGCCGGAAGACGTGGAAGCCGAGCCGCGCGAAGAACGGCGCGACTGGTCGCGCACTACCAGGAACTAGCTTGCCGCCGTCATCACGTCCGTAAGCCAGTCGACGAACACCCGCACGCGCGGCGACAGCTGGCGCTGGTGCGGGTACAGCACCGATACCGGCATCGCCTTCGGCCGCCACGCGCCGAGCACTTCGCGGAAGGCGCCGCTTTCCAGGTGCCTGGCGACGTGGTAGCGCGGCAGCTGCACCAGGCCCAGGCCGTTGGCGCAGCAGGCCACGTACGCCTCGGCGTTGCTGACCGAAACCACGCCGGGCAGCTGCACGCTGCGCTCTTCGCCGTCGACGATGAAGTCGAACGGAAACATCTTGCCGCTGCTGGATGAGTAAAAGTTGACGGCCTGGTGGCCGTGGAGATCTTCCAGCGTGGCCGGCGTGCCGCGCTGGTCCAGGTAGGCGGCGCTGGCGCAGGTGACCTGCTGCAGCGTCGCCACGCGGCGGCCGACCATGCTCGAGTCGCGCAGCTCTCCCACGCGCAGCACGCAGTCGATGCCGTCCCGCACCAGGTCGACCAGGCGGTCGCCCATGCCGATCTCCAGTTCCAGTTGAGGATAGCGGGCGAAGAATTCCGACAGGCGCGGCAGCACATAATGCTGCGCCACCGTGCCCTGCAAATCCACCCGCAGCTTGCCGCGCGGCGCCACGCCGCTATTGCCGAAGCCGGCCTCGGTTTCCTCCACGTCCGCCAGGATGCGCACGCAGCGCTGGTAGTAGGCCTGGCCGTCCAGCGTGGTGCTGACGTGGCGCGTGGTCCGCTGCAGCAGGCGCACACCCAGGTGCGCCTCCAGCTGCTTGATGGTGTAGGTGGCGGTGGCCGCCGGCATCTGCAAATCGTCCGCCGCCTTGCTGAAACTGCCCAGCTCGACGATGCGGGTGAAGATGCGCATGGCGTTGAAACGATCCATCGGGAGGGCCGCTTATCTGTGGCTGGACGAACCGGCCCACAGGTTGATCGCGCCTTCCTTGGCCTGCTCGTCGATGGCCGCCAGCTCGGCCGCGCTGAAGCTCAGGTTCTTCAGCGCGGCGACGTTCTCGCGGATCTGCGCGCTGCTGCTGGCCCCGATCAGCGTGGACGTGACGCGCGGATCGCGCAGCACCCAGGCCAGCGCCATCTGGGCCAGCGTCTGGCCGCGCGCCTTGGCGATTTCGTTCAGGCCGCGCACGCGTTCGAGGTTGGCCTCGCTCAGGTGCGACTGCTGCAGCGAGCCGCCGCCCGGACGGTTGACGCGCGAGTCGGCCGGAATGCCGTTCAGGTATTTGTCGCTCAGGATGCCCTGCGCCAGCGCGGTGAAGGTGATGCAGCCTATGCCTTGCTTGCCCAGCGTGTCGAGCAGGCCCTCGTCCTCGATCCAGCGGTTGAGCATATTGTAGGACGGCTGATGGATCAGGCACGGCACCTTCCACTCGTGCAGCAGCCGCGCCGCTTCGGCGGTCTTCTCGGCCGAATAGGACGACACGCCCACATACAGCGCCTTGCCCTGCTGGACCGCGTGCGCCAGCGCGCCCATGGTTTCCTCCAGCGGCGTGTCCGGGTCGAAGCGGTGCGAATAGAAGATGTCGACGTAGTCGAGCCCCATGCGCTGCAGGCTCTGATCGAGGCTGGCCAGCACGTATTTGCGCGAGCCGCCGCCCTGGCCGTAGGGGCCGGGCCACATGTCCCAGCCGGCCTTGGTGGAGATGATCAGCTCATCGCGGTAGGGCTTGAAGTCTTCCTTGTACAGATGACCGAAATTGGTCTCGGCCGAGCCGTACGGCGGGCCGTAGTTGTTGGCCAGGTCGAAGTGGGTGATGCCCAGGTCGAAGGCGGTGCGCAGCATGTCGCGCTGCGAGGCGAGGGTGTTGGTGTCGCCGAAGTTGTGCCACAGGCCGAGCGACATCAGCGGCAGTTTCAGGCCGCTGCGTCCGCAGGTGCGGAATTGCATTTCTTCGTAGCGGTGCGGGGAGGCGTGGTAGGTCATGGGCGAATCTCCTGTGGGATGAAGGCGTAAAAAAAGAAGCTTGTGCCGCAGGCAGAAGCTTCCTTTTTTTTGCTTAGGCCGCAGCCCGGGATCAGGCGAAGTTGGCGGCTGCGAAGTCCCAGTTGGCCAGCTTGAAGAAGGTCTCCAGATACTTCGGACGTACGTTGCGGTAGTCGATGTAGTAGGCGTGTTCCCACAGGTCGCAGGTCAGCAGGGCTTTTGCGTCGGTGGTCAGCGGGGTCGCCGCGTTCGAGGTGTTGACGATGTCCAGGGTGCCGTCGGCTTTTTTCACCAGCCAGGTCCAGCTCGAACCGAAGTTGCCGACTGCCGACTTGGTGAACTCTTCCTTGAATTTGTCGAACGAACCCCACTTGGCGTTGATCGCGTCGGCTAGCGCGCCGGCTGCCGCGCCTTTGCCGTTCGGGGTCAGGCTGTTCCAGTAGAAGGTGTGGTTCCATACCTGGGCGGAGTTGTTGAAGATGCCGCCGGACGATTTCTTGATGATCTCTTCCAGGGACAGGTTTTCGAACTCGGTGCCCTTGATCAGGTTGTTCAGGTTGGTCACATACGTTTGATGGTGCTTACCGTAGTGGTATTCCAGCGTTTCTTGCGAGATGTGCGGCGCCAGGGCGTCGATTGCATACGGCAGTGGTGGCAGGGTATGTTCCATTGTTCTTCCTTTTGTTGGTTTGACGATGTTAAAAAAACGGGGATGATTTTTGCCGAAACGTCCACCATTGTAAAGCGGATGGGCCTTCGGCGCAGAAAAGGCCCGCTTTCCGTGTGGCTACTTGTTGTGGCCGCCGGTCAGCGCACGCGCCGCGTGGTTTCGCGCACGATCAGCTCCAACGGCGGCACTTCGCCGCGCGCTTCCTCGCCGTTGATGATGCGCAGCAGCGCCTGGGTGGCGATGCGGCCGATGTCATACAAGGGCTGGCGTATAGTGGTTAAAGGCGGCGTCGTATATGAGGAGCCGGGCAAGTCGTCGAAGCCGACCAGCGAGATGTCGTCCGGCACGCGGATGCCCTTGCGGTACAGCGCCAGCCGCGCGCCATAGGCGCTCAGGTCGTTGGCGGCGAACACGCCGGTAAATTGCTGGCCGGTGTCGAACAGGCGGTTCATGGCCAGCATGCCGCTGGCCTCGTGGTAATTGCCCTCGACGATCAGCTCGGGATTGAACGGGATATTGGCTTCCTGCAGCGCGCGCGTGTAGCCGGCCAGGCGCTCGGCGGCGTCGATATTGTTGGACGGCCCGGAAATGAAGGCGATGTTGCGGTGGCCCAGCTCGATCAGGTGGTGGACCGCCAGGTAGGCGCCGTATTCGTTGTCGAGCTTGAAGCCCAGCGCGGTGCGGGTCTGCAGCGCGCGGCCGGTGGAGACGATGGGGCGCTGGCCGGAAAAGCCCAGCACCGTCTGGTCCGACATGCGGCCCGACAGCAGGATGATGCCGTCGACCTTGCGCGCCAGCAGCAGACGGATGCGCTCCGCTTCCTCTTCCGCGTTCCAGTGGCCGCTGACGATGACCGAGGCGTAGCCGGTGCCCTTCAAGCCGTCGTCGACGCCGCGCAGCGTTTCGTCGAAGAACGGCGAGGAAATGTCCTGCACCACGATGCCGATGGTCATCGAGCGGCCTTTTTTCAGGCCCTGCGCCATCTGGTTGGGCGCGAAGTTCATCTTGTCGATGGCGGCCAGCACGGCCTGGCGCTTGTCGTCCGACACCCTGGCGGTGCCGTTGAGGATGCGTGAAACGGTACTGGGCGACACGCCCGCCTGGCGGGCTACATCCATCAAAGTCGACGGGCCGGAAGGGTGTGGGGTGTCTGCCAAGGTGATTCCTGTTTTAATTATGGTGATATTTATGAAAACCTTTTCGGCGAAAGATTACCATAAATCGCGGCGGTCTTCGCCAAATCGTCGGATCGCGGCACATTGACTTTCATCCGGATACGGTATTTAATGAAAAGCATGCTTGAAAACGTTTTCATAACTTGAGTGACATATAATCAAGTCGCCAGCAAAGAACCTCGGAACACCTGAGAAAGACTAGGAAGAGACATGAAACGCGAATCTTTTTCGCACCTCGCGAACGGCCCGCGCCTGCTGGCCGACATCGGCGGCAGCAGCGCCAGTTTCGGCCTGGAGACGGCGCCCAACCAGATCGACGCGATCTGGGTCACCGAGTGCGCCGCCTATCCGACCCTGGGCGCCGCGCTGGTGGCCTATCTGTCGCAGCCGGCCACGGTGGCGGCGGGCGGCTACCAGGCCCGCTTCGCCGGCATCGCCATCGCCAATCCCATCGACGGCGACTGGGTGACGATGACCAATCACCACTGGTCGTTCTCGATCGAGGCGGTGTGTTCGCAATTCAGCCTGAAGTCGCTGGTGGTGGTGAACGACTTCACCGCGCTGGCCAGCGCCTTGCCCTACCTGGCGCCGGAAAACAAGCACCAGGTCGGCGGCGGCGTGGCGCGCATCGGCGCCACCATCGGCCTGGTCGGCGCGGATGCGGGGCTGGGCGTGTCGGGCCTGGTGCCCGGCGGCGACCGCTGGATCGCCATCGACAGCGAAGGAGGGCACAGCACCTTCGCGCCGATGAACGAGCGCGAGATCGACATCCTGCGCTACGCGCGGCGCTATCACGATCACGTGTCGAGCGAGCGGCTGGTGTCGGGCATCGGCATCGTGCTGACCTACCGCGCGCTGGCCGAGCGGGCGCACATCGAGCCGCAGAACTTGACGACGTCGCAGATCATGGAGCGCGGGCTGCACCGGCTCGATCCGGTCTGCGAGGAGACGCTGGTGGCGTTTTGCGAGATGCTGGGCACGGTGGCCGGCAACGTCGCGCTGACCTTGGGCGCCAAGGGCGGCATCTACATCGGCGGCCGCACGGTGCTGCAGATGAGCGATTTCTTCGAACGCTCCGGCTTCCGCGCGCGCTTCGAGCAGAAGGGCCGCTTCTCGGATTACCTGTCGCATATCCCGACTTATGTGATCACCGAAAAACATCCGGTGCTGACCGGCATGTCGGCGATGTTGTCGGCGGGCTGACGTCCGACCCGCGCAGGCGGCGCTATCCTACTGTCGGTTTCGCCTTCGGGTGACACAATGGTTGCTCTATCATCGCGAGGGAGAACCATCATGGCGGCAATCATCAACCGGGCGTGCGGCCTCGCTGCATTTTGCCTGGCCTGCGGCTTCGGCGCGGGAGTTCAGGCGCAAACCAAGGATGCCGTCCAGCCGACCGGCACCGCCGGATCGACCGCGTTCCAGCCCAAGGGGGCGGCGCGTGGCGAGGTGGAAGCCGCCACGGGGCCCCAGAACGGCAATGATGGATCGCAGCAGGCGGCCTCCAAGCCTGGGTTCGACAACAAGCCGCCAAAAGGGGCGAAGGCTGATTGCCATCGGCCGCAGGGCGGGGTGGACGCCAGCGGCGGAGAAAACATCGGATCTTCCAGCAAGGACAACACATCCTGCACGCGCAGGGCTGGCAAACCCACGATCAAGAAGTAGACCTGACAGGGCGACCAGTTGGATTCAACGGCCTGTCACTGCCTGCGGGTTTTTATTGCGGAACCGGGGCCGATGCGGTCGCGGATGTCGTCCCCGCCGATGACGGCACGTCCAGCGGATCCTTGCGGGAGGGCTGCAGCACCAGTGTGCCGCGCCGGTCGCCTTGCTTCACGCTGCCGGGCAACTGAGTGACGGCGTAGCGCTCCTCTCGCGCCACATACGAAATGTGCTCGCCGGTGATTTCGTCGGTCAGCTCGCCGTCGGTGGTGCGGCGGGCCTTGGCATCCTCCAGCAGGTCGACCACTTCGGTCTTTTCGTCGTATTCGACCCTCAGTGCTTCGCCTTCCATCCATCGATTGCCTTCGCCGTCGCGCTTCTGGCGGAAGAACACCGGGTTGCCGTTTTTATGCGAGGTCAGGACGGCGTGCTGGTATCCCTCGGCGTCTATGGTGACCACGCCGTGGTCCGCCCGAATCAACAGCGTGCCGCGACGGATTTCGACTGCGCCGTCCAATGTGCTGACCTTGGGCGACAGGGTGATCAGCGCCTCGCGAGAGCTCACTTTGGTTTCCTTGAAACTGTCCGCACGCTCGGCGTGGGCGGCCGCGTGGATGGTCAGCAATGCGCAAATCAGGGCGGAAGTCTTTGTCATGGGGACGGCGTCTGGTCGATGGTGCGACAACTATATAGCGTTTCCGGCGCCCGATATGCGCGCTTTGTCACAGGGACTGCTGCACCGACTCCACGCCGACTTGGGCGCTGCCCTCGGCCAGGCGCAGGTTCAGGATGCTGTGCGGCTTCAGCTGCGCCGGCGCGCGCACGATGGCGCCTTTGTCGTCGGTGACGATGGCGTAGCCGCGTTCCAGCGTGCGCTGTGGATTCAACAGTTCCAGCTGCGACGACAGCGCCGTCAGCGCATCGCGGCGCTGCGCCAGCTGGCGCGTCACGCTGGTGCCGGCGCGGTGCTGCAGGCCCGCCAGCGCGGATCTCGCCGCCGTCACGTCCGGCTTGCGGGCGCCGAGGCGGCCGCTCAGGCGATCGAGCTGGAAGCGCGCTTGCGACAAGGGCTGGCGGTTGGCGTGCATCATCGCGGTGGACAAGGCCAGCAGGCGCAGGCGCTGCTGCTTGATCTGCGCGCCGGGGTTCAGCAGCCGGCGCGCGTAGTTGTCCAGCGTTTGCGCGGCATCGCCGACGCCGCGGCGCATCGCGCGGCGCAGGTCGACCACGTCCGCGCGCAGCGACGCCATCCAGTCCGCGCGCGGCGTGACGGCCAGTTCGGCCGCGGCGGTCGGCGTGGCGGCGCGCAGGTCGGCGGCGAAATCGCAGATCGTAAAATCGGTTTCGTGGCCGACGCCGGAAATCACCGGCATGCGGCAGTTGGCCACCGCGTACGCCACGTCCTCGTCATTGAACGACCACAGGTCCTCGATGCTGCCGCCGCCCCGGCAGACGATCAGCACGTCACAGTCGTCGCGCAGCGAGGCCGTGTCGATGGCGGCGGCGATTTTCTGCGCCGCGCCCTGGCCCTGCACCGGTGTCGGATACAGCACGATGTTCACATGGGGCGCACGCCGTTTCAGCGCCGTCAGCACGTCGCGCAGCGCCGCCGCCTGCGGGCTGGTGACGATGCCGATAGTGCGCGGGAACAGCGGCAAGGCGCGCTTGCGCTCCGGATGGAACAGGCCCGCCGCGTCCAGCTTTTCCTTCAGCCGCTGGAACGCTTCAAACAGCGAGCCGACGCCGGCGCGGCGTATCGCCTCCACATTGATCTGGTAGTCGCCGCGCGCGCCGTACAAGGTGACCAGCGCCCGCACTTCGACCTTGTCGCCTTCGCGCGGAATGAAGCCGGCATATTGCGCGCGGCCGCGGAACATCACCGCGCGCACCTGGGCCGCGTCGTCCTTGAGCGTGAAGTACCAGTGGCCGGAACTGGCCTTGGTGAAGTTCGACACCTCGCCGGATATCCACGTCAGGGGAAAGGAGCGTTCCAGCAGCCGCGCCACCGCCTGGTTGAGCGCGGTAACGGTCATCACGGGGGCGGCGGCTGGGGCGGAATCGGTGCGGTCGTCGAAGTTCATTGATTTCAAAAAAGGAAACTATCCACACTATGCTGTTTCGGTCACACAGCGGTCATAGAGTATCTAAAGCAGCAAGTATTATAGGTAAATATTTGATTTTAAAAGGTAAACTTTTCTGCCGTATTTGCGTGCAATGCGGAAAAACCCTTATGGATCAAGTACTTTGCATCAGCCACTCATGGTTACGCACAAAGTTATCCACAAAAGATGTGCGAAACTTTGGTGAGCGATAGTTATTTTCTTCTTGTTGATTTTGTAATGCTCAAAATTTACGCACGGAAAGTATATTGTGAAAAATCAATGACTTATGTTACAGGTGGGGCCATTACGCACACTTTTATCCACAGAATTTGTGCAAAACTTCGGACTTGCCCCCAGCCGGCGTTGGCCGCTGAATATCCCGTGGCAGGCAGGCCGGCCAGCTTCGGCGGGGTGTTGGGGATAAAAAACCGCTTGCTTCATTTTTACGCATGGCAATAAATCTGATATAAATCAATGACTTTGATCAGCACGCCCCGCCTTGCTAACAATCTTATCCACACAAAATGTGCAGAAGTCAGTCCTTGTTGCCGATAGGCAGACATTATCGGTAGCGGCGCCATCCAGTCTTATCGAAAACGCCATTTCTCCTATGAAAAGTGGTCGAAAAGCACAGTCTGCTTGATTTTTACTCACGGCAAAAATTCCCTTATAAATCAAGGCTCTTTCACGATGCGGGAAGCGTTGCTAACAATCTTATCCACATTTAGTGTGCAGAAGTCCACATCCATACCAGTGCAACAAAGCAAGGTTTTTACTGCGATTTTTTTACGCATGGAAAAAATATCCTTATAAATCAAGGGCTTTGTATACGATGGGCTTCCTTGCTAACAGTCTTATCCACAATTTATGTGCAGAAGTGTGCAGAAGTTTTGGCTTTGCCACTTTTGGTGGCTGAAAAAGCGCCCAATCCTCCGCATGCCAGATTTTTACGCATGGAAAGAATACTGATTAAAATCAAGGGAGTAGGGCGGCATGGCATGTCTTGCTCACAATCTTATCAACAGAATATGGGCATAAGTGGGCACAACATTCGTCCATGCCTGATGGCGGCCGCGAGCGCGGGTGAATCGACACTTGCCGAGTGCCGCCCAACAAGATACATTGCGCCTTCGGGTGTTTATCTAGACAGGAGTTCGTTTTGCTCGCCATATTACAAGCTGCAGGTTGGCCTATCTGGTTGTTGCTGGTCGCATCGATCGTTGCGACGGCCCTGATCATCGAACGTTTGCTCTACCTGCGTCGCAGCAAGATCCTGCCGAAGAAGCTGCTGGACGAGGTGGTGCAGGTCTACCGCGGCGGCAACATCACCCCCGACATCATCGACAAGCTGGAAAAGAGTTCGCCGCTGGGCGTCGTGCTGTCGGCGGCGCTGCGCAATATCGAATCGCCGCGCGACGTGATGAAGGAGTCCATCGAGGAGGCCGGCAGCGGCGTGGCCCACATGCTGGAACGCTTCCTGACCACGCTGGGCACCATCGCGACCCTGGCGCCGCTGATGGGCCTGTTCGGCACGGTGGTCGGCATGATCGAGATCTTCGGCGCGCAAAACGCCACCGGTTCCAATCCGGCGCAACTGGCGCACGGCATTTCGGTGGCCCTGTATAACACCGGCTTCGGCCTGGCGATCGCGATGCCGACCTTGGTCTTCTATCGCCACTTCCGCGCGCTGGTGGACAGCTTCATCATCGAGATGGAGCAGCAGGCGGTGAAGTTCGTCGATGTCGTGCACCTCAAGCGCAAGTAAGGACCCGGCATGAATTTCCGCAAAGGCCGGCACCGCGAGGATCCCGAGATCAACCTGATCCCGTTCATCGACGTGCTGCTGGTGATCCTGATCTTCCTGATGGTGACCACCACCTACAGCAAGTTCACCGAGCTGCAGATCACGCTGCCCACTGCCGACGCGCAGAAGGCGACCGACAAGCCGTTCGAACTGAACGTGACGGTGGACGCCAAGGGCAACTACACGATCAACGGCGAGCCGGTGTCGTTCCACGACGTGGCCGGTTTCGCGCAGGCGATGAAGAGTGCCGCCGACAAGGGTGGCGCGGCGGGCAAGTCGCCGGTGGTGATCGTCAACGCCGACCAGTTCGCGATGCACCAGATGGTCATCAACGTGATGGAGGCGGCGCGCATCGCGGGCTACGAAAAGCTGACCTTCGCCGCGCAGACCAGTGCCGCGAAATAATATGTGAACGTCATTCCCGCGCAGGCGGGAATCCATGCTGAACGTCCGGAGCCGATGTTCCATGGATTCCCGCCTGCGCGGGAATGACGCAGTTCGCCAAGGCTCCTTAATTTGCTAAACCATCCTCCTTCCAAATCGTCTGCGCTCGAAGCGACGCTGACGCGCAACTGGCTGCGGCGCGGGCCGCTGGCCTGCGCCTTGTGGCCGGTGTCGCTGGTGTTTGGCGCGCTCAGCGGCTTGCGGGCGGCCATGTTCCGTGCCGGCTGGCTGAAGTCGTCGCGGCTGCCGGTGCCGGTGGTCGTGGTGGGGAATATCTACATCGGCGGCACCGGCAAGACGCCGCTGACCATCTGGCTGGTGCAGGCGCTGCAGGCAGCCGGCATGAAGCCGGGCGTGATTTCGCGCGGCCATGGCAGCAGCGCCGACGGCGCGCGCGAAGTGGGCGCCGCATCGACGCCGGCTCAGGTGGGCGACGAGCCGTTGCTGATCAAGCAGAGAACCGGCTGTCCGGTGATGGTGGGACGTGACCGGGCCGCGACCGGGCGCGCGCTATTGGCGGCGCATCCGGAGGTGGACATCCTGTTGACCGACGACGGCCTGCAGCATTACGCGCTGCAGCGCGATATCGAGATCATCCTGTTCGATGGCCGTGGCGCCGGCAATGGCTGGCTGCTGCCGGCCGGACCGCTGCGGGAACCCGTCTCGCGCCGTCGCGATTTCACCGTCATCAACACGTCGCGGCTTGACGCCGGACTGGCGGCCGCCGTCGGCGCGCACCGTGGCGCCCCGGCGCCGATCCAGATGGTCCTTGCCGGCGACCACGCCGAGCAGCTGCGCGACCGCGGCGTGCGCCGCACGCTGGCCGAGTTGGCCGAGTTGGCGCGCAGCGGCCCCGGCCTGCGCATCGCGGCGGCGGCTGGCATCGGCAATCCCGCGCGCTTTTTCGGCATGCTGAAAGCGGCCGGCCTGCGCATCACCGAGCTGCCTCTGCCCGACCATCACGACTTCCAGGACCGTCCATTTGCCGCCCTCGATGCGGACCTGATCTTGATGACCGAGAAGGATGCAGTAAAATGTGCGCAAATTGAAGAACTCAGAGACGACCCGCGACTATGGGTCGTCCCGGTCACCGCGCGCATCGATAGCGCGCTGGCCGACCAAATTGTGGAGAAATGTCGTGGACGCTCGATTGCTTGATATCCTGGTTTGCCCGGTCTGCAAAGGCCCCCTGGAGTACGATAAAAAAGCCCAGGAAATGATCTGCAAGGGCGACCGCCTGGCATATCCCATCCGTGACGGCATCCCCATCATGTGGGCCGACGAGGCCCGCACGCTGCAGGACAAGGCGGAATAAGCTCGTGTCTTCAGCATCCCCGTTCATCGTCATCATCCCGGCCCGCCTGGCCTCGACCCGCCTGCCGAACAAGCCGCTGGCCGACCTGGGCGGCAAGCCCATGGTGGTGCGCGTGGCCGAGCGCGCGCGGCAGGCCGGCGCGGCCCGCATCATCGTCGCCACCGACCACGAAGACATCCGCGCCGCCTGCGAGCAGCACGGCGTCGAAGTCTGCATGACCCGTTCCGACCATCCATCCGGCACCGACCGCATCGCCGAGGTGGCGCGCGCGCTGAACCTGGCGGCCGACGCGGTCGTCGTCAACCTGCAGGGCGACGAGCCGCTGATCGACCCGGCGCTGCTGCAGGCGGCCGCGTCGCGCATCAACGCCGGCGTGCCGATGTCCACCTGCGCCCATCCGCTGCACGACGCCGCCGACGCCTTCAACCCCAACGTGGTCAAGGTGGTGCTGGACAAGGCGGGGCGGGCGCTTTATTTTTCGCGCGCGACCATACCCTGGAACCGCGACGCCTTTGCGCAGTCCAAAGACACACTGCCTGCCGCTTACGTGCCGCTCCGTCACATCGGACTGTACGCCTACCGCAACGACTTCCTGCAAGCCTATCCGGCGCTGGAAGTGTCGCCGCTGGAATCGATCGAAGCGCTGGAGCAGTTGCGCGTGCTGTGGCACGGCTATCCCATCGCGGTCCATGTGACCGATACGGCCCCCGCGGCCGGAGTGGATACACCGGAAGACCTCGTTCGCGTACGGCAATTCTATTGATTTGCATCAAAAGGCGCGTCAGCCAGTAGTCAGTTACGGCTGATATAACGAAAACAACAGTGCGGTATTCATACGGAATATCTCTCTGGGCCCGGATTTCGCCAGCTAAGAACGGTACAAACCGTCATAAATTGGCGTTGAGACAAAGTTTTGTGGTAAGTTTCGTACGATCCGATACCAACTAACCCACCCAATATCTGTTTTTTAGGAATTTTTCATGCGTCTTATTCTTTTAGGAGCACCAGGTGCCGGCAAGGGCACCCAGGCTAATTTCATCAAAGAAAAATATAACATCCCGCAAATCTCCACCGGCGACATGCTGCGTGCTGCAATCAAGGCGGGTACGGAGTTGGGCATGGCCGCCAAGAAGGTGATGGACGAGGGCGGTTTGGTATCGGACGACATCATCATCGGCCTGGTCAAGGATCGCCTGACCCAGCCGGACTGCGCCAACGGCTACCTGTTCGACGGCTTCCCGCGTACCGTCGCCCAGGCCGACGCGATGAAGGACGGCGGCGTCAAGGTCGACTACGTGCTGGAAATCGCCGTGCCGGACGAATCGATCATCGAGCGCATGGATGGCCGCCGCTGCCACCCGGGTTCGGGCCGCGTCTACCATATCAAGTTCAATCCGCCCAAGGTCGACGGCAAGGACGATATCACCGGCGAAGACCTGGTGCAGCGTCCCGACGACAAGGCGGAAACCGTCAAGAAACGTCTGGAGGTCTACCACAACCAGACCGAGGTGCTGCTGGGTTACTACAATAGCTGGGCACAATCGGGCCAGCCTGGCGCGCCGAAATACCGCCGCATTGAGGGCGTCGGCCCCGTGGAGCAAATTCGCGACAGCGCGTTTGCAGCGCTGGCGGAATAAGCGGTAAAGTAGAGCGGACCGAGTGTCCGCTTTTTTTGCGCCCAAAATCGGCTGGATGCCATCCCGTTTTATGAAGTTTTGCAGTTCGCAGGTTTAGTTGGCTGCGCTTGCCTACCCGGCGGGCGTTGGTTTTCTGAAGTGTGGTTTGTAGGCTCGATTAATAAAAACAAGGGGACACTATGGCAGCTAGTCTTTGGTTAGCAGTTGCGTGCGGCGTTATCGCCGTGGTTTATGGTTTGTGGTCCAGAAGCTGGATACTCAGTCAGGACGCGGGCAATCCGCGCATGCAGGAAATCGCGCTGGCCATCCAGCAGGGCGCCGCCGCCTATCTGGCGCGCCAGTATCGCACCATCGCCATCGTCGGCGTGGTGCTGCTCATACTCATTGCAGTTTTACTCGACATGCATACCGCGATCGGCTTCCTGATCGGCGCGGTGTTGTCCGGCGCCTGCGGTTTCATCGGCATGAACGTCTCGGTGCGCGCCAACGTGCGCACCGCGCAGGCGGCCACCAAGGGCATGAACGAGGCGCTCAACGTCGCCTTCAAGGGCGGTGCGATCACCGGCATGCTGGTGGTCGGCCTGGGCCTGCTGGGCGTGGTGCTGTTCTATATGTTCCTCACCATGGTGGCCTCGACCGCCGTGCCGAATCCGAACATGACGGCGCACGACGTCATCAAGCCGCTGATCGGCCTGGCCTTCGGCGCATCGCTGATTTCGATCTTCGCCCGGCTGGGCGGGGGCATCTTCACCAAGGGCGCGGACGTCGGCGCGGATCTGGTGGGCAAGGTGGAGGCGGGCATCCCGGAGGATGATCCGCGCAACCCGGCGGTGATCGCCGACAACGTGGGCGACAACGTCGGCGATTGCGCCGGCATGGCGGCCGACCTGTTTGAGACCTACGTCGTGACCCTGATCGCCACCATGCTGCTGGGCGCCTTGCTGATCACGTCGGCGCCGACGTCGGCCATCGTCTATCCGCTGCTGCTGGGCGCGGTGTCCATCATCGCCTCCATCATCGGCTGCTCGATGGTCAAGGCCAAGCCGGGCAAGAAAATCATGTCGGCGCTGTACACCGGCCTGTGGTGGGCGGCCGGCTTGTCGCTGGTCGGCTTTGCCGTCGTCACCTGGCAGATCTGGCCTGACGAAGCCATGCGCATGAAGATGATGGGCTGCACCGTGGTCGGCATCGTGCTGACCGGCCTGATGGTCTACATCACCGAGTACTATACCGGCACCGATTTCCATCCGGTGCGCCATATCGCCGAAGCGTCGACCACCGGCCACGGCACCAACATCATCGCCGGCCTGGGCGTGTCGATGAAGTCCACCGCCTATCCGGTGCTGGCGGTGTGCGCGGCGATCCTGGTGTCCTACCAGCTGGGCCAGTTGTACGGCGTGGCGATCGCCGCGACCTCGATGCTGTCGATGGCGGGCATCGTCGTGGCGCTGGACGCCTACGGACCAATCACCGACAACGCCGGCGGCATCGCCGAAATGGCCGGCATGCCGGAATCGGTGCGCGCGATCACCGATCCGCTGGACGCGGTGGGCAACACCACCAAGGCCGTCACCAAGGGCTATGCGATCGGTTCGGCCGGCCTGGCAGCGCTGGTGCTGTTCGCCGACTACACGCACGCGCTGGAGTCGCGCGGGCAGAGCATCACCTTCGACCTGTCGAACCCGATGGTGATCGTCGGCCTGATCATCGGCGGCCTGATTCCCTATCTGTTCGGCGCGATGGCGATGGAGGCCGTGGGCCGCGCCGCCGGCGCCGTGGTGGTGGAAGTGCGGCGCCAGTTCCGCGACATCAAGGGCATCATGGAAGGCACGGCCAAGCCGGAATACGACAAGGCGGTCGACATGCTGACCGCGTCGGCGATCAAGGAAATGATCATCCCGTCGCTGCTGCCGGTGGTGGTGCCGATCGTGGTCGGCATGCTGCTGGGCGCGGCCGCGCTGGGCGGCATGCTGATGGGGACCATCGTCACCGGCCTGTTCGTGGCGATCTCGATGACCACCGGCGGCGGCGCCTGGGACAACGCCAAGAAGTACATCGAGGACGGCCACTTCGGCGGCAAGGGGTCCGACGCGCACAAGGCGGCGGTCACCGGCGACACCGTCGGCGATCCGTACAAGGACACTGCCGGTCCGGCGGTCAACCCGCTGATCAAGATCATCAACATCGTCGCGCTGCTGCTGGTGCCGCTGCTGCCGGCGTCGGGCTGGCTGGCGGTAACGGTGCCGGCACCGGTCGCCGCGCACACGGCGATGCCGCCGCCGGCGATGATGATGGCCCCCGGGACCGGCATGATGGCGCCGGCCGATGCTCCGCCTCCGCCTCCGCCACCGCCGGCGACGGAAGCGCAGCCGGTGCCTGCCAAGTAAGCGTTACGAATTGTTTCAGTGGCTTCCCTCCTGTGCCACACCTGCTAATAATGGAAGGTGTAGCACTACGCGAGGGAATGCCATGAACATGTTGAAACCGGCGCTGACGCTGGCGTTTCTGCTGGGTGCGCTGCTCAGCCCTGACGCGTGGGCGCAGCATGGCCACGGAGGCGGCGGCCATGGCCATTTCCAGGGCGGCGGCCATAATCATTTCCACGGCGGACCAGTCGGCCACGGCTACTATCACGGGCGCGGCCATGGTTACGTACGCGGCGGCATCATTGTCGGCGCGCCGCTGTACTGGCCGCGTTACGGCTACCTCGATCCCTACTATTACTACACGCCGGGCTACTATGTCGGCGCGCCGTGGTATCTGCCGCCCGGCGACGCGGCCGTGTACGCCGGGCCCGGCACGCGGAGGCTGTACTACTGCGACAATCCCAGAGGCTACTATCCCAATGTGGACGCCTGTCTGGTGCCATGGCGCGTGGTGATCGGCACCGTGGTACCGCCGCCATGACGCCGCGCACCGCGCTGCTGATGTTGTCGCTGGCGCTGCCCGGCGCAATCCCGACGCTGGCGGCCGCCCAGTCGCCGGCGCCTGCAGCCGCCAAGCCGGCGTCCGAGTTGCGTGACTACGCCAGCCTGCCGGTCTGCAAGCTCAGCGCGGACGGCAAGCATCTGGCGGTGGAGCCGTGCCGCACCGCGCCGGCGCGGGTGCCGATGCCGCGCCGTCCGGTGCCGCAGATCATCCAGCGCATGCCGGTCGTCAAGCAGGCGCCGCAAGTGGCGATGCCGGCCATGTCGCCATCGCCGTCGCTGCAAACCCTGCTCAATCCGCCCAACGCCCCGCAAGCGGTGAACGGCTGCGGCCCCACCGGCTGCAACGACGCCAGCGGCACCCACCTCAACCAGGCCGGCCCCGGCACCGTAATCATGCCCTCCGGCAAAACCTGCAGCCGCAACGGCGCCGTAGTGCAGTGCTAGTAGGCGCCGAACGCTCGATCCAGCGCCAGCTGTATTTCGGCTTGCTGGGACTTCGCGGAACCGACCTTGGATTTTAATTCGCGCAAAGGAATGGCGCCGAGTTGCGGCGTATCGAGAATGCAGGAGGTTCCGTTCACGTCGATCAAGGGAAACAGATCCGCGGGCAGGTTGGTCAGACTAAAGTAAGTGGATGCCCGGAGCGGTATGACGATCCGGCTGGCCAGGCCGCTGATGACGTTGCTCTGGACATCGATAAGGAAAGGAATGCTTTTTAGATTCTTGCCTGGATTGGCATAGATGTCAAAGCGAGCCATCCTAAAAAGCCCGCCATTCCTGCAACGCCACGCCTTCAGCTTCGATAACTTCGTTATACGCTGTGATGAAAGCGGCGTGCTCTGCATTCCATCGTAATTCCTTTTGCGCTGCAATTTCCTCGCGCAGTTTTTGCTCGCAGAGTTGGGAAATATTGATGCCAAGCGCCTTCGCATCACGGTACACATCCATGGCGAGGGTAATGTTGGTGGCTTTTTTTGCGGGAAGCTTGAGAGGTGGACTGTCCATATGAGCTCCTATGCGCATCAATTGGAAGATGGATCATGCGCATTATACGCTTGCACAGGTTTTCCTCATCGCCGTCGAAAAATTCGCTACAATTGCGATGTGACGTTTACGTAAACGTCAAACACCAACAAGACAGGGGACGGGCATGCAAATTCAGGACAATGTATTCATCATCACCGGCGGTGCTTCGGGCCTGGGCGCCGCCACGGCGCGCATGATCGCGGAGCAGGGCGGCAAGGTCGTGCTGGCCGATGTGCAGGTCGAGCCGGGCCAGGCGCTGGCCGCCGAACTCAAGGGCGTGTTCGTCAAGTGCGACGTCACCTCGGAAGCGGACGGCAAGGTCGTCATCGACGCAGCCGCGGCGCTGGGCACGCTGCGCGGCCTGGTCAATTGCGCCGGCGTGGCGCCCGCCGTCAAGACCGTCGGCAAGGAAGGCCCGCACCCGCTGGACGTATTCCAGCGCACCATCAACATCAACCTGGTCGGCACCTTCAACATGGCCCGCCTGGCCGCCGATGCCATGAGCAAGACCGCCGCCACCGACAGCGGCGAACGCGGCGTCATCATCAATACCGCCTCCGTCGCAGCCTACGACGGCCAGATCGGCCAGGCCGCCTATGCCGCCTCGAAAGCCGCCGTGGTCGGCCTGACCTTGCCGATGGCGCGCGACCTGTCGCGCAATGCCATCCGCGTGATGACCATCGCCCCCGGCATCTTCGAAACCCCGATGTTGATGGGCATGCCGACCGAAGTGCGCGACGCGCTGGGCGCCATGGTGCCGTTCCCGCCGCGCCTCGGCAAGCCGTCCGAATACGCGCAGCTGGCCCGCAGCATCATCGAGAACGCCATGCTGAACGGCGAATCGATCCGCCTCGACGGCGCCATCCGCATGCAGCCGAAGTAAAACTTATTGCACGATTTCGTGTACGATGCCAGAGTGATCGGGGGGGGGGGGCCCCCCCCCGGGGGGGGGTTTTTTTTTGGGGGGGTTTAAGGTTTTTTGAAAAGGGGGGTTTAAGAGGCAGTGGGTGGGGGGCGGGGGGGGGGGCGGCCCCCCCCCCCCCCCCCCCCCCCCCCCCTTCGGCGCGGGGGCCCGGAGATGTCAATAACACACACCCAAAACATCTCCCCGCGGCTGGATCACAAAAAGTGCACGGCCTGGTGGCCGTGGAGATCTTCCAGCGTGGCCGGCGTGCCGCGCTGGAAGAT
>NZ_JBGLYQ010000028.1:0-102651 GCF_047304105.1 Duganella sp. Dugasp56 | reverse complement strand
CCCCCCCCCCCCCCCCCCCCCCCCCCCCCCCCCCCCGGCCCCGCCGGCCCCCACCGCCGGGGGGGCCCTCCACACCCCTCCCCCGGCCCCCGCACGCCCGTACCCCCCCCGGGGGGGGGGGGGGGGCCCCCCGCGCTCGGGTTAATTCGTCAGAAGTTGTAGCCGACGCCGAACGAGACCATGTCGACGTGGGTTTTGTCGTTGGCGCCCAGCTTGACCGGCGTGCGGCGCCAGTCGACGTTCACCGACCAATTCTTGTCCACCGCGTAGGACAGCCCCAGGCCGTAAGTCAGGCCGAAACGGTTGTGGCGCACGCTGCCCGCCGCGCCGTAGTTGTTCAGCGTGAAGGCGTCCGCGTACTGGACGCTGCTGCGCGCCATGCTCAAGCCTGCCCTGCTGACCAGCGACAGCCTGTCGCTCAGCTTCAGCCGCGATGCGTAGTCCAGCGCCAGTCCATACACCTTGCTTTTGGCCGGCAGATGACCGCCATCCGGCGACGACTGCACCACGCTGCGGACATTGCCGAATTCAAAAGTGCTCAGCTCCACCGAGTTGCTGTTGTCCTTGCCGAATACGACGTTCGAACCGAAGGTGTAGCCCCCATAAAGCCGGCCGCTGCGGCCGGCGATGTCGTCGCAGCCTGTCCCATTCCAGCATTCCAGTTTGTACTTGGTGTGGATGCCGAGGTCGGCGCCCACGTAGTAAGGGGACAACTCCTCGGCGCCGGCGCAGCTGCCGGCGGCCAGGGCCACACCGATCAATGCGCCGCACAGACTTTTGAATATTGGGGACATGGTTTTCCTTGGGGATGAGTGAACGTGGCGCAGTGTCCCCCACTTCGGCGCGATGTACTACCTGATTATTCCAAGCCGTGCTTTTCACGCTGGCGGGTACCGTGTTACGATACCTTTTGTTTTTTTACCAAGGCAAGCCATGAGTTCACCGGAATTGCTGCTGCAAGTGCTGCGGACCCAGATGCGGGCCGCCGGCGTCACCTACAAAATGCTGGCCGAGCGCATCGCGATGAGCGAATCGAGCGTCAAGCGCATGTTCGGCCAGCAGGACATGTCGCTGTCGCGCCTGGCGCAGATCTGCAAGGCGGCCGGCGTGGCGATGGAGGACGTGCTGCGCGGCGCCGCCGACGCCACGCCTCAGGCCGACGCGCTGACCCTGACGCAGGAAAAAGCCCTGCTGGCGCAGCCGCACCTGCTGCTGATGGCGATCTGCTGCCTGGGCCACTGGACCATGGAACAGGTGCTGGAAACCTACCAGCTGAGCGAGCCGGAATGCATCATGCTGCTCGCCGAGCTGGACCGCCTGGGCGTGATCGAACTGAAGCCGCTGAACCGCTACCGGCTGCGCGTGTCGAACGCCTTCCGCTGGCTGCCGGACGGCCCGGTGCAGCAATTCTTCCGCGAGCACGCGGTGGCCGACTACTTCAACGGCAGCTTCGACGGCGCCGGCGAAACGCTGCTGTGCCTGCCGGCGCGGCTGTCGCTGCCCAGCGCCGAGGAACTGGTCGGCCGCATCCAGCAACTGGCCGGCGAACTGGCGCGGCTGCACCAGGGCGACCGCAAGCTGGCGCCGCACGAACGCGACGGCTTCACCCTGCTGGTCGGCTTCCGCTCGTGGGAATTCGCCGCCTTCACGGCCCTGCGCCGGGCGCAGACGCCGCCGGCAAAAGCTACCAGATAGGCCCGAGGAACAGATAGGCGCTGCTGTTGCCGCCCTTGGTGGTGCCGGCGCCGAAGTACAGCGGGCCGAAGCGGGTATCGACCGCGACGAAGCCGCTGGCCGCCTGGTGCAGCGAACCCCAGCGCAGCGGATCCTTGGGCCCGTAGGCGCCGCCCGCCTCCAGCGAAAAGCCCAGCCGCACGTCGCCGCCCAGCGCGGCCGGCATCGCGCCTATGCTGCGCGCCATCACCACCCGGCCCAGCACGATGCGGCTGCCGATGATGGATTCCGGCGGCGAGCCGGACAGGCGCAGGAAGCCGCCCAGCGTGTTGTTCCCGGCGGCGGCGCCCTGGCTGCGCGCCCACTCGGCATACACGTGTCCCGCCCAGCGGTCGACGTGGAAGGCCTGCAGCCCCTGCACGCTCTGGCGCGTCGGCACCGCGCCGGCCTCGCCGCTGTGCAGCACGCGCTGCCACTCCAGGTCGAACAGGGTGCCGCGCGTCGGGAAGGCCACCGTATCGAGGCTGTCGACATCGAACGACAGCGTCTGCACCGTGTGGATCTCGCTCGCCTCGGTGCGCACTTCCGGGATGGTCTGGTGAGCGCTCTGCTTTTCCCGCGAGACGCGGTAGCGCAGGTCGCCCCAGTGTCCCAGCTGGCGGCCCAGCGACACGCTGCCCGACTGGTAGTTGTAGCCATAGCGCGCCTGCTTGAAGCCCGACGCGTTGAAAAGATCGACGGAGGCCGAACCGTATTCCAGCTCCGGCGCCACGTACCACTGCGACCCGGCGCCCAGCGGCTGCCAGAACTGCGTGCCCAGCACCCGCTCGGTGCCGACACGGCCGACGGTGCGCAGCTCCGCGCCCCAGTCGTTCAGCGACGACAGCACATGCATCACCTTCAGCTCGAAGGAATTGTTCTCGCTGAAGTCGCTGGTCAGCTCCAGGCCCACGCGCAGGCGGCTGCGCGCCCAATCGGCCTCGGTCGGCTTGATCAGCACGCTGCGGCCGTCCTTGTCGTCGCGGATCTCGGTCTCCACGCGCGCCAGGTCGCCCCGTCCGAACAGCTCGTTGCCGGCGCGCTGCGCCTCTTCGCTGGTGACCATCTGCCCCACCTTCAGGCCGGACTGCACCGCCAGCGCCTCCGGATTGATGCGGCCGCTGGGCGCCACCTCCAGCTTGACCAGCTTGACCGGCTGGTCGATCGGCACCGGCGCCGACAGGCGCCGCACCTCGTACGACGCATACAGCGCCTCCGGCAAGGCCAGCTTGACCAGCTGCTCGCTCATCGAACGCACCGCCGCCTCGCCGGCTTTCATCGCGCGGTCGTAGCGGCCGAAATCGAGGAAGCCGATGCCGCCCAGGTCCGGCGCCAGCAGGATGTCGTTGGGGCGCAGCTCCTTGAGCGAGCGCTGGACGTTCTGCTCGGTCAGGATCTGCAGCATCTGCTGCGCCACGCTGACCGCGCTGACCAATTCCTTTTCCTGCGCCAGCGGCGTGCCGACGTTGACGGCGATGATGATGTCGGCGCCCATTTCGCGCGCCACGTCCACCGGCAGGTTGCGTACCAGGCCGCCGTCCACCAGCAGGCGCTGGTTGACGCGCACCGGCGCAAACACGCCCGGCACCGCCAGCGACGCGCGCATCGCCAGGAACAGCGGGGTGTCGTTCAGTTCCACCAGCTCGCCCGTCACCAGGTCGGAGGCGACGGAGCGGAACGGCAACTGCAGCTGGTTGACCGGCTTGTCGCGCGCGCCGTGCGGCAGCACGCGGCTCAGCGCCAGTTCCAGCGCCTCGTTGCCGGCGGCGGCCGGCGGCAGCGAGACGCCATCGAGCGTGGCGCCGAATTCGATCCGCGACGGCAGCAGCAGGTCCTCCTCGCGGCGGCGGTACACCAGCTCGTCGCGCGGCGGCCGGTCCGCCACCACGGCGTTCCAGTCTGTGCGGCGCACCAGCTGCTCGAGCTGGTCGACCGAGCTGCCGGCGGCATAGGCGCCGCCGACCACCGCGCCCATGCTGGTGCCGACCACGAAATCGACCGGCACCCGCAGTTCCTGCAAGGCGCGCAGCACGCCGATGTGGGCGAAGCCGCGCGCGCCGCCGCCGGACAGCACCAGCGCCACCTTCGGCCGCGCCTTGATTGCTGCGTCGGGCGCAACGGAGGTGGCGGTTTGTGCGCCTGCGGGACCGCAAAACGCGGCCGCCAAGAAAAAGCCGCAGCAAACTGCTGCGGCCAGGGTACGGGTGATAGCTATACGAGCCATACGGTTTCCTGTCATTGTCGGTCGGGGCCGGGGGAGACGGTGGTGGACGATACGCTGGAGCGCGGCGGCGGTTGCTGCGAGGTGCCGGGCATCGGCTGCGTGCTCGGCGTCGGCACCGGCGGCGCGATTTGCGGCAGCGGCGGCTGGTTCGGCCCCGGCAGCAGCGATTGCTGCGGCGGCACGCCGGTCTGCTGCGGCGCCATGCCCGGCGTGCTGCCGACGCCGGCGTCGCTGGCCAGTTCGATGCGCTTGATCGCGCCGCCTTCGGACAGCAGCACGTATTTCGGATGGACTTCCTTGACCGTCACGCCCGGCACCACTTCGCGGCCGACACCCAGCGCCAGCGGCGGCTGGCCGTCGACCACGATGATGGCGGCGCTGTCGTTGCCGCGCGCGGCCACCACGCCGCGCAGCTGGTAGTTGCTGACGGCGGCGACGGTGATCTGGCCGCCGAACAGGCCCTTGGCCGCCTCGATGTTCAGCGGCGCGGCGGCCTGCACCGGCGGCGCGGCGATCGCGCGCTGCTGCGGCTTGAACAACTGCAGTCCCCAATAGGCCAGCGATGCCGACAGCAGCACCACGGCGAGTACGGTTACGAACAAGGGCAAACGCTTCATAATTTCCTTCTAGTTCTTCTGTCAGCGGACCAGTTGATTGATTTCGATGATAGGCATCAGCACGGCCAGCACGATCAGCAGCACCACCACGCCCATCGCCAGGATCAGCGCCGGTTCCAGCAGGCCGGCGATGGTCAGCGTGCGGCGTTCCAGGTCCGCCTCCTGCGCGGCGGCGGCGCGGTCCAGCATGGCCGGCAGCTCGCCGGTGATCTCGCCGGCGCGTATCATGTGGATCAGCATCGGCGGAAAGTGCTTCTGCGCCGACAGCGAACGCGCCAGGCTGACGCCTTCGCGCACGGCGTCGCTGGCCTCTTCCACCAGCTCCTGCATGGCGACGTTGGACAGCGTGTCGCGGCTGGTCTCCAGCGCGCGCAGGATGGGCACGCCGGAACCGGTGGTGATCGCCAGCGTGCTGGCGAAGCGCGCCGTGTTCAGGCTGCGCTCGAACTTGCCGTACAGCGGCGCGGTCAGCAGCCAGGTGTGCCAGCGCCGCTTCAGCGCGGGATTTTGCAGGGCCCGGCGCCACATGAACCAGGCGCCGACCAGCGCGATCGCCACCACGATGCCGTAGCTGCGCACGAAGTCCGAGACGGCCAGCATGATGACGGTCAGGATGGGCAGCTTCTGCTTGGTGTTGGCGAACACCGAGACGATCTGCGGCACCACATAAGTCAGCAGGAAGATCACGATGGAGAACGCCACCACCGTGACGATGGCCGGATAGGTGAACGCCAGCCGCACCTTCTGGATCAGCGCGTTGCGCCGCTCGATGTAGTCGGCAAGGCGCGACAGCACGCGCGACAGCTGGCCGATCTGTTCGCCGGAAGCGACCAGCGCGCGGTAGATCTCGGCGAAGTCGCGCGGATGGCGGCCCAGCACATCGGACAGCGAGGCGCCGCCTATCACTTCCGAGCGGATCGAGGCGATCAGGTCGCGCATGTACGGGCGCTCGGCCTGCTCCAGCAAAGCGGTGAAGGCCTGCTCCAGCGGCAGGCCCGCCTCCAGCAGGCTGGCCAGCTGGCGCGTGAACAAAGCCAGCTCGGTGGCTGACAGGCGCTCGCCGAAGCCGCGGCTCTTGGCCACGCCGGCGGCGTCCACCTGCGCGGCGATGGCGTCGACCTTCAGCGGCACCAGCCCCTGCGTGCGCAGCTCGGAACGGGCCGAGCGCGCGCTGTCGGCATTGAGCACGCCTTTTTTGGTGGCGCCGCCGGCATCGACGGCTTCATAACGGAATGCGGGCATCGTCGTTCGCCTAGTCTTTGGTCACGCGCAGCAGTTCGGCCTGCGTGGTGATGCCGGCGGCCAGCCAGCGCTCGCCGTCCTCGCGCATGGTCTGCATGCCGTCGGCCAGCGCCGCCGTCTTCACTTCCGCCTCCGAGGCGCGGTTGTGGATCTGCGCGCGGATCTGCTCCGTGGTCTGCAGGAATTCGTACACGCCGACGCGGCCCTGGTAGCCGGTATGGCCGCAATGCTCGCAGCCCACCGCGTGCCACTGCTGGCCGTCGAAGGTCTTGCAGCTGCCGCACAGCTTGCGCACCAGGCGCTGCGCCAGCACGCCGAGCAGCGACGACGACAGCAGGAACGGTTCGATGCCCATGTCCAGCAGACGGGTGACGGCGGCGGCGGCGTCGTTGGTGTGCAAGGTCGCCAGCACCAGGTGGCCGGTCAGCGAGGCCTGCACCGCGATCTGCGCGGTTTCCAGGTCGCGGATCTCGCCGATCATGATGACGTCCGGGTCCTGGCGCAGGATCGCGCGCAGCGCCTTGGCGAAGGTCATGTCGATGCGCGGGTTGACCTGGGTCTGGCCGACGCCGTTCAAGTCGTACTCGATCGGGTCTTCCACCGTCATGATGTTGGTGGTGGCCGCGTTCAGCAGCGACAGCGCGGCATACAGCGTGGTGGTCTTGCCGGAGCCGGTCGGACCAGTCACCAGCACGATGCCGTGCGGCTGGTTGATCAGCGCGTCGAACTTGGGCAGCATCTGCTCGCTCATGCCCAGGTGGTTCAAGTCCAGTCGTCCCGCTTCCTTGTCCAGCAAGCGCAGCACGGCGCGTTCGCCGTGACCGGTCGGCAGCGTCGAGACGCGCACGTCGACCGGCTTGCCGCCGATGCGCAGCGTGATGCGGCCGTCCTGCGGCAGGCGCTTTTCGGCGATGTCCAGCTGCGCCATGATCTTGATACGCGAGATCAGCGATCCGTGGATGGCCTTGCGCGGACGGACGATGTCGCGCAGAGAGCCGTCGACGCGGAAGCGCACCACCGAGGTCTGTTCGAACGGCTCGATGTGGATGTCCGAGGCGCTGTCGCGCAGTGCCTGGGTCAGCAGCGCGTTGATCATGCGGATCACCGGCGCGTCGTCGGACGATTCCAGCAGGTCCTCGATGGCCGGCACGTCCTGCAGCAGCTTGGTCAGGTCCAGGTCGGCGTCGAACTCCTCGGCCACCATCGAGGCGTTGCCGCCCGAGCTGGCGTAGGCCGCGGCGATGGCCGTCTCGAGGTCGGCGCGCGTCATGTTTTTCAGCTGGACGCGGCCGAAGCGGCGCGACACTTCGGCGATCGCCGCCGGCGCCGTGGCGCCGCACACCATCACGTCGACCGTGTTCTCGGCCTGGTCGCTCTGCTGCGCCAGCACCACGAAGTCGCGGGCGAAGGCATAGGGAAGAAGGTTGCTCATCTCAGTTGCTCATCACTGCTGCGGTTTGACCGGCTCGGCCAACCCTGGCGTCTTGCCCGGCACCGGCGCCGGCGGAATCGGCCGCGCCACGGTGCCGCCCGACAGCTGGCCGTTGACCACCGTCGGCAGCTGCGGCTGGCCCAGGTCGCGCACCAGGATGTTGTCCGGCGGCTGGATGCCATCCTGCTGGCCGCGCATGTAGTCGTAGCGGTCGGTCGCCAGCGAGGTGCTCTGCTCCTTGTTGCGGATCACCACCGGGCGCAGGAACACCATCAGGTTGGTCTTCTTGCGGCTGCGGGTCTGGTACTTGAACAGGTTGCCCAGTATCGGAATGTCGCCCAGGCCGCGCACCTTTTCCACGCCGTCGCCTTCGGTGTCTTCGATCAGGCCGCCCAGCACGATGATCTGGCCGTCGTCGGCGATGACGTTGTTCTCGATCACCCGCGTGTTCAGCGTGATGCCGGCGGTCGCCGCCAGCGACGATTTGTCGACGCTGGAGGTCTCGTGGTAGATCGCCATCTTGATCGTGCCGCCTTCGGAAATCTGCGGACGCACCTTCAGCGTCAGCCCCACGTCCTTGCGGTCGATGGTCTGGAACGGATTGCTGTTGGTGCCGGACGTGGTGGTGAACTGGCCGGTCAGGATAGGTACGTTCTGGCCGACGCGGATAGTCGCCAGTTCGTTGTCGAGGGTGATCATGTTCGGCGTCGACAGGATGTTGGCGTTGCCGTCGGTTTCCAGCGAGTGCGCCAGCGCGCCCAGGCCCAGGCCGCCGGCGACCTGCTTGAACACGCCGATCGACAGACCGGAGCCGGGCAGCGTCGGCGCGGTGGTGGTGGTGCCGCTGGATGCGCCCAGCAGCCCGGTGGCCAGCGTGCCGATATTGTTGTTGGTGCCGGAGGCATAGGACTGCAGGCCGCCCACGCGATACGTGCTGTTGGCGTTGCCGGTGGCGCCTACCCACTGCACGCCGAATTCCGAGGCCTTGTCGGACGTGACTTCGACGATCAGCGATTCGATGTAGACCTGCGCGCGGCGCACGTCCAGCTGGTCGATCACGGCGCGCAGGTTGCGGTACACCGATTCGGGCGCGGTGATGATCAGCGTGTTGGTGGTGGCGTCGGCCTGGATGAAGCCGGCCGAACCGCCGCCGCCCTGCTGCTGCTGGCCGGAGCCGGTCAACAGCGGATTGCTCGGGCCGCCGCCGGCGCCGGCGCCGCTGCTGCCCGACAGGCCGCCCTGGCCACCGGTGTTGCTGCTTTGGCCGCCGAGGCCGCCCTGGCCCTGCTGGCCGGTGGCGCCGGCGCCGGTGCCGATGGTGCTGGCGGACGAGCTGTCGCCGGACATCACGGAGCGCAGCGTCTGCGCCAGCTTGGCCGCTTCGGCGTTCTTCAAGTACACCACGTGCACGTTGCCCAGTTCCTGGGTCGGCTGATCCAGCTTGGAGATCAGCGACTTGGCCAGGTTGGAGCGCGCCGCCGACGGCGCGCGCAGCACCAGCGAGTTGGTGCGCGGATCGGCCAGCACGCTGACCTTGCTGGCGTCGCCGCCGCCGGCACCGGCGCCGGAGTCCATCAGCTTGTTGACCATCGTCGCCAGGTCGCTGGCGATGGCGTAGCGCACCGGGATCACGTCGACGTCGGCCACGGCCGGCATGTCGAGCGCGGCGACGATTTTCGCCAGCCGCTTCAGGTTGTCGGCATAGTCGGTGACGACCACGCTGTTGTTGCCCGGGTTGGCGTTGATGGTGTTGTTCGGCGAGATCAGCGGCCGCAACACGGTGACCACGTTGGCGGCCGATTCGTAATTCAGGTGGAAGATCTGGCTGATGATCTGGTCGCCCTTGATCGCGGTCGGCGCCGAACCCACCTGGGTCGGCCCGGACTGCAGCTTGGCGTCCGCTTCCGGCACCACCTTGGCGTAGCCGTCGCCGCTGACGACGGCGTAGCCTTGCAGGCGCAGCGCGGAGGTCAGCAGGCTGAAGGCTTGCGACTTGGTCACCGGTTTTTCCGACACCACCGTCAGCGTGCCCTTGACGCGCGGGTCGATGACGAAGGTGATGTTGGTGTAGTGGCCGACGGCCTTGATCACCGATTCGATGTCGGCGCCGACAAAGTTCAGCGCGGCGTCATCGGCCGCGGCCAGCGCCGGTACCGGCAGCAGGAAAGCCGTGGCGGGCACGACGCCCATGGCGCAACACAGCATCGCACCCGCGCTCAGGCGGCGCAGCGCGGGAAGATTGGTTTTGTTCACGGACTGTTTTTTCATTATCTGAGCTTTTATCAATGGAACTCTAATGCGATGACGTTGCGATCACTACCCGGTTTGCGCTGGCCCAGCAGATTCAACAGATTGGCCAGCTGCTCTTCGTATCCTTTTGCTGCCTCGGCCTGCCCGGAAAACTGCAGGCGGCCGTTGTTCAAATTGCCGGAGCCGCTCAGCAACAACGGCCCCTTGACGGAATTCAGCGTCAGCGCAGCAGCCTGGCCGTGCCAGTCCAGCGCCAGCGCATAACTGCCCAGCGGCCGGATCGCCGACAGGCGCGAGCCCATGTCGGTCATCTCCAGCGTGGTGCGGCCGTTGATGGCGACCTGACGGTCCGCCAGCACCAGCTCCAGCGCGGTCCACGACAGGCGCATGATGCCGCTGGGCGCCAGCGTATTCAGCGGCGCCCCCAGGCCGGCCAGGCCTTCCGCCGGCAGCAGCAGCGCCGACGGGCTCAATTGCCATTGCGACCAGCTGCCCTTGAACGTCACCGGCTGCGCCAGCGCCTCGCTGTTCTCCAGCTGCAGGTCGACCATGCCGACCAGCGCCAGCGGCGAGATCTTCCAGCTGAAGCGTCCAGGCAGCAGCGGCGTGACCGGGCTGTTGCCGCTGGCCGCGCCGCCGATAAAGGCCGAGCCGCGCCACAGCGTACCTTGCGCATCCCCCAGCGTCAAACGGCCGCCTGAACGCTGCTCGACCAGCGACCCCAGCCATGCCGCCGGAAAGAACACCGCCAGCGTCAGCGCCACCGTCAGCGCGACGGTCAGCAACCATAGCACGGCGCGCTTCATGGACGGCCTTTTTGCATCATCGGCCGCCCGCGTTCTGGTGCAGCGTCAGCGTGGCGTTGACCATGCCGGCCGTGTCCTGGGCGACGAAGTTCGCGTCCTGCACCGTGATGCGGCTTTCGCTGCGGATCGCGTCCAGCCAGGTGATGACGGCGGCGAACGGCGCGCCGTTCAGCTGCACCTTGGCGTATTCGCCGGTGATGGCCACCGATTGCGGCACCAGGCCGCGCGCGCTCATGCCGGACTTGAGCGACTCGCCCGTCATCGGCGCCGGCGCGATGGTGTTCTGGCCCCGCAGCGAGGCCGCCTCCAGCGCCAGCGACTGCAGCTCCGCCGCCTGCTGGCGCAGCTCCGGCAATTCCTTGCGCAGCTTGGTGCGGCCGTCCAGCGCCGGCGAAATCAGCAGCGAATAAAACAGCGCCAGTCCCAGCACGGCGCCGCCGACGCCGAGGAAGCGGCGTTCCTGCTCGGTGCGTTCCATCCAGAAGGCGGCCGCGCGGCCGCGGTACTCTTGCAGTGCTTGTGCCGGTGTGCTCATGATTTTCCTCCGCCTGTGCTGGTACCGGTGGCCGGGCGTATCTGCCAGGTGCCGGGATTGGCTTCCGACAGGTCCAGCTTGCGCGCGGCCAGCGCGGAACGCAGCTGGGCCATGGCGCCGCCGTCGACGGTGTTCGGCTTGACCTTGACCTGCAGCGCGCGCTCGCGGTACTCCAGCGTGGCGATGATGTCCTTGCGCGGCAGCACGCTCAGCGCTTCGCCGAAGGCGGCGCTCAGCGCGGTGAATTCATCGGCGCCGGGCTGGCCGCCGTCGGCCTTGGCCAGCGAGATATTCTTGCGCATCTGCGCCGCCGGATCGAGGATCACCGCCTCCTTCGGATAGGCGGCCTTGAAGGTTTGCAGCATGGCCACGCGCACGGCGTCGGCCTCGCGCTTGAGGCGCAGCCATTCGACGTTCAGGCCGACCACGTTGACCGCCAGCGCCAGCGCGGCGATGCGCAGCGGCCAACGCCAGCGCTGCCAGCGGCGCGCCGAGGTGCCGCTGGCGCCCAGCGCCGGCGCCAGGTCCAGCCCTGCGCTGCGCGAGGCGGCGACCCAGTGCGCCCAGTGGTCTTCCATCAAAGTGACGCCGTGGCCCGATTCGGCCTCCGCCACCAGCGGCGCGAACTGCGTCATCTGCGCCGGCGCCAGGTACAGCGTGACCGGTTCGTCGCCGGCCAGCGCGCGCAGCGTTTGCAGCGCCGCCTGCGGCTGCGCCGGCAGGGTCAGGCCCAGGCCCATGGTCTGCGACTGGCGCATGATCAGTTCGAAGCCGGCGTCGCCGGTGGTCAGCGCGGCCGACACGGAACCCGGCTGGAACGGCAGGCACAGTTGCGCCGGCACCGCCGAGATGCTGTGCGCGCCCTGCGCCTGCAGGGCCTTGACCAGCACTTCCAGCCAGCTGCGCTGCACCACCGCCACCGTGCGCGCGCCTTCGGCGTCGGCCGGGCCGGCGGCCAGCACGCAGTCGGCCGGATCGCCCAGCACCTGTTCTTCCACCAGCGCCGGCAAGGCTGCCTTCAGGCGCGCGGCCGACAGCGGCGGCACCACGACACGCAGCAAGGTCACGTCGGAGGCGGCCAGCAGCAGTGTGACGCGGCGCGCCGACGCTACCAGGTCGCCCAGGTTGCCCAGCGGCGAAGCGCCTTGCTGCAGCAGGTTGCCGCCGTCGCCGACCAGCGCGTACGGGCAGGTCTGCGCCGCGCCGCTGTCGACGCTGGCCTTGGCCGGATAGCGTATCAATAATGTAGTCAAAGGGTCTCGCTTTCGTTCACGCTCTTATCCATACCGCTTTTATCCATACCATTAATTTTCCCGTATCCACGCCACCGATGTCACGCCGTTGCCGGCGCGTGACAGCAAGGCCTGGGTATCCAGCGCAGCCCGGTCCAGCCGCACCTTGCTATACGCCAGGAAATAACTGCTCTTCACATCGAACGGCACTTCCGGCCGCAAACTGGCCGCCGTCAGCTGCGGCAGGTTGGTGAAGCCCGCCGGGTTCAAAAAATAGATGCGCTTGCGATTATTCACTATTGCCGCCGCGTCCGATAGGGACAGTTTGTCGACCAGCGCCGCCAGCAACTCGGCCGGGGCGGTATTCACGTTCACCGGCGTCGGCGCGGCCGACGGCAGGATGATGATGAAATCGCGCAGGCGCTCGATCGCCTGCGGCGCAAAACCGCTCACCGCCAGCAGATCCTCCACCCGCACCAGCTCCATCGGCTGCGGCCCGCTGGCGCTCTGCTGCGGCTGCGGCGCGCCCGGCACCGCCGCCTGCCCCAGCACCGCCTGCGAACCGGCCACCTGGCTGGCCACCGCCTGTGCCAGATTGGAATCGAGCTGCAGATTGACCAGCAGCCGCTTGAACACCTCCATCTGCTTCTGGTCGACCTGCTTTTGCGTGGCCAGGTTGGCAAGATTGTAACGCGACTGGGCGTCGATCATCTTGCCGGACAGCGTGGCGTTGAAATTTTCCGCTTCGGCGCGTTCGCGCTCGATGTAGTCGTCCAGCCGCGTCTCTTCCAGCGGCGTGGCCCAGATACCGTTGAGCTGCGTCAGATTGGGCGAATCGAGGAAGTCCTGGTACAGCACCAGCCGGCTCAGGTCGAGCGCGCCGCGCAGGATCCAGCGGGTCTGCAGCTGCAGCCGCTGGTTCTCCATCGAGCGCACCTGCACCTGCTGCTGCCAGAACAGGCTGGCGACGATGGTCACCGCCAGCGTGGTCAACAGCAGCGCCGTGATGACGGCCACGCCGCGCTGGCGCCGCAGCTTCATAGCGCCCCCAACAGGAAGGATTTAACCATCGGTATCTGCTGGCCTTCTACCGCCAGCGACACTTCCATGCCGGACGGGTTGTTGGTGGCGGTCGACACCGAGGCGGCGGCGGTCCAGCCGCTGGCCATCCAGTAGCGCATCGTCATGCCCTGCACGCCAGACTGCAGCGCCACGCCGGCCACGGTGTCGGCGTCGCTGACGGCGGCCTGCCACAGCGCGTCGAGCTGCTGCAGGTCGCGCGTGGCGATCGATTCGCGCCGCGTCAGCACGCCGTCGCGCACGCGGTAGGCCACCACTTCCAGCCTGGACGGCTCGTTCTCGGCCAGCACCAGGCGCACCATCGTGATGCGGTTGTTCTCGGCCTGCAGGTAGGCGCGGCCGTGCAGCAGCGTCGACGTGGCCAGGTTTTCGCAATCGTTCTGCAGCTGCGCGAAGGCCAGCTGCATGCCGCGGGTCTGCTCCATCTGCGCCGTCAGCGCGCCGCGCGAGCGGATGATGCCGTCGAGGCCGCGCCAGCCCAGTACGGCGACGATGGCCAGGATCGAGATCGCCACCAGCAGCTCGACCAGCGTGAAACCCTTGGTCTTCATTGGTTCAGCACCAGTTGCACCAGCTTGATGATGCGCCGCTCCGGCACGGCCTGGTCGTAGACGCTGACCTCGACCCGGCGGAAGCGCGGGTTGGGACTGGCGATGACCTCCTCCTCGCACATCAGCTTCATGTCGCCTTGCGGGCACTCGTAGGTCTGCTTGCCGACCGCCGGGAACTGCTTCGACAGCCGCAGCGCCACCAGCCGGTTCTCGGCCGACCAGGTGGCCATCATCGCGCCGCGCAGGCCGTCGCTGTTTTGCGTCAGGCTGCCGACCGCGCGCAGCGAGGCGCCCAGCGCGGTGCCGACGATGACCAGCGCCACCAGCACTTCGAGCAAGGTGAATCCGGCTTGTTTGCTTTGTCTGATAGGCCGCATGCTAGTCCACCGTGAAATGGCCGATGCCGTCGGCGCGGATGACGACGCTGGCGCCGCCGCCGGTCATGGTCAGCACAAAGGGTTTGTCGACCGGCTCGCGGCCGAAGACGATGCGCAGGTTCGCGTCCGGCACGTTGGGCGGCGGGTCCAGCATCAGCGTGACCGGGCCGTGCTTGAATTCGCGCTCGCGCAGCAGATCGTCCTGCACCGCCAGGTCCCACTGCTTGTCGTTGCGGATCAGGAAGCGGTAGCCGTCCGGCCCGGCCTCGAAGGCGATCTGCCGGTTGCGCACGATGGCCTCGTCGCGCGCCAGCTGCAGCAGCAGGGCGATGCGCTGCGCATCCTGCTGCATCGACTGCTTCTGGCCCGGCAGCGCGTTCAGCGACACCAGCCCCAGCGTGATGCCCAGGATGACCATCACCACCAGCAGCTCGATCAGCGTGAAGCCACGCTCGCGGGCGGCGCCCATGTCCGGCTATCCTTGTACGCGGTCGGCGATCAGTTTTCCCACGAGCCGATGTCGGCATCGTCGCCGGTGCCGCCCGGCGCGCCGTCGGCGCCGTAGGAGAACACGTCGACCTCGCCCTTCACGCCCGGCGACAGGAACTGGTATGGGTTGCCCCAAGGGTCCTTCGGCATTTTTTCCAGGTAGCCGCCGGTCTTCCAGCCGTTGGCCGCCGGACCGGTGGTCGGCTTGGTCAGCAGCGCCTGCAGGCCCTGCTCGGTGGTCGGATAGCGCTGGTTGTCCAGCTTGTACAGTTTCAGCGCCTGCATCACGGTCGCGATATCGACCTTGGCGGCCGCCACCTTGGATTCGCCGGTGCGGCTCAGCAGCTTGGGCACGACCAGCGCGGCCAGCACGCCCATGATGACCACCACCACCATGATTTCAATCAGCGTAAAACCACGCGCGGCACGACGGGAAACGGAGTAATTTTTCATAAATTGATAACAGATTGAAGTGAGAGCAGAGTATAAGCCACGATTTATGCGCCGGTGTGCTTAAACCGCGCTTAATTTTGAGGCTTCTTTACCTAACCTTGCCCGATGGCCGCCTCAGTCGCGCCTGAGGGCCGCGCAGACCGGGCAATCGACGTTGCGGCCGACGGCGATGCTGGTCCATTCCATGTGCAGGCCGTCGAGCATCATCAGGCGGCCGGCCAGCGAGCTGCCGACGCCCATCAGCAACTTCAGCGCTTCGGCCGCCTGCGTCGCGCCGACCACGCCGACCAGCGGCGCGAACACGCCCATGGTGGAACAGGCCACGTCCTCGAACTGCTGGTCCTGCGGGAACAGGCAGGAATAGCAGGGCTGGCCGCCGCGCGGATCGAACACGCTGACCTGGCCGTCGAAGCGGATCACGGCGCCGGACACCAGCGGCTTGCCCAGCGCGACGCAGGCGCGGTTGACGGCATGGCGGGTGGCGAAGTTGTCGGTGCAGTCGAGCACCACGTCGGCCTGCGCCACCAGTTCGGCCAGGCGGGCGTCGTCCACGCGCTCGTTCAGCGCGGTGATGGCGATCTCGGGATTGATCTGCCGCAGCGTGGTGCGCGCCGACTCGGCCTTCGAGTGGCCGACGCGGTCGGTGGTGTGGGCGATCTGGCGCTGCAGGTTGGTCAGGTCGACGGTGTCGTTGTCGACCAGCGTGATGTGGCCGACGCCGGCCGAGGCCAGGTACATCGCGGCCGGCGAACCGAGGCCGCCGGCACCGATCACCAGCGCATGCGCGGCCAGCAGCTTTTGCTGGCCTTCGATGCCGATTTCGTCGAGCAGGATGTGGCGCGAATAGCGCAGCAGTTGCGAGTCGTTCATGGTTCTCGTCGCGGCGGCGCGGTGGCCGTTATTGCGTCACCGGCTGTTTCAAGGCCGGCTTTTTTTCGCTGGCCTTGGGTTTGGTGTCGGGCTTGGTCACGGCGGGTTTCGGATCGGTCTTGCTGTCCGACTTGATCTCGCCGACTTCGCCGCCGCCAGCCGCCGGCGTGGCCTCGGCTTTCGACAGCTTGACCGGCAAGCCCTTGAAGTGGTTGATCGCCTGCGCCAGCTGGAAGTCGTCCTTCGAACCGAATTCCACCGGCTTGGCTTTCTTGGCCAGCGCCGACAGGCGCTGGTCATCTTCCAGCTCGTCGCGCTGCGCGCTCAGGGCCTTCTTGACGGCGCCGTCGGCTTCCGGATCCTTGTCGTTGCCCAGGTGCTTTTGCAGATCGGCTTCGCGCACGCGCAGGCTGTTCAAGCCGTCGCCGTCGGCGGTTTCGTCGACCATCAGGTCGGGCACGATGCCGCGCGCCTGGATCGAACGGTTGTGCGGCGTGTAGTAGCGCGCGGTGGTCAGCTTGACGGCGGTGTCGGCGGTGAGCTGGCGCAGCGTCTGCACCGAGCCCTTGCCGAAGGTCTGCGTGCCCATGATGGTGGCGCGCTTGTAGTCCTGCAGCGCGCCGGCGACGATTTCCGATGCCGACGCCGAACCGGCGTTGACCAGCACCACCATCGGCACATCCTTCAGCGCGGCCGGCAGCTTGGCCAGCGGATCGTTCTTGCCGCGCACCGAGTAGAACTCGCTGCGGCCGTAGAAGGTCTGCTTGGAGTCGAGCAGCTGGCCGTTGGTCGAGACGATCACCGAATCCTTGGGCAGGAAGGCGGCCGAGACACCGATCGCGCCCGGCACCACGCCGCCCGGATCGTTGCGCAGGTCGAGCACCAGGCCCTTGATGTGCGGGTCCTGCGCGTATAGCGCGGCGATCTTCTTGGCCATGTCTTCGACGGTCGGCTCCTGGAACTGCGAGATGCGCAGCCACGCGTAGCCCGGCTCGACGATCTTGGCCTTGACGCTCTGGACGCGGATTTCCTCGCGCAGGATGGACAGGATGATGGGCTTGTCCTCGTCCTTGCGGCTGATGGTGACGGTGACCTTGGAGTGCGGCTCGCCGCGCATCTTCTTGACGCTTTCGTCGAGCGACATGCCCTTGATCGGCGTGCCGTCGATGCGGGTGATCAGGTCGCCGGTCTTGATGCCGGCCTTGAAGGCGGGCGAATCCTCGATCGGCGAGACGACCTTGATGTAGCCGTCTTCCATGCCGACTTCGACGCCGATGCCGACGAATTTGCCGGCCACGGTCTCGCGCATTTCGCGGAAGGCTTTTTTATCCAGGTAGACCGAATGCGGATCGAGCGAGGCGACCATGCCGGAAATGGCTTCCGTCAGCAGCTTCTTGTCGTCGACGTTTTCAACGTAGTCGGACTTGATCAGGCCGAACACGTCGGACAGCTGCCGCAGTTCCTCCAGCGGCAGCGGCGAGCCGGTGACTTTTTGCGCGATGGCGGAAAACTGCAAGGAGGCGGCGACACCGGCCACCATACCGAGGCCGATCAGGCCGATGCTCTTGACTTTGTTGCCCATGTTTTTCCGCGAACCTTAAAACTTGATCCAGCCAGCCGGATCGAATGCCGTGCCCTGATGGCGAAGTTCAAAGTATAGCCCCGATTCCTCGTTGCCGCCGCTGTTACCCGCGCTGGCGATCGGGTCGCCGGCCTTGACGATGTCGCCGGCCCGTTTCAGCAGCGCCTGATTATTGCCGTAAATACTCATGTACTGTCCGCCGTGGTCGACGATGATCAGGTTGCCGAAGCCGCGCAGCCATTCGGCAAACACCACCCGGCCGGCGGCCACGGCGCGCACGTCCGAACCCTCGGCGGCGCGGATGAAGACGCCCTTCCAGCTCGGGCCGTCGCCGCGCTTGGTGCCGAACTTGGCGGCGACCTTGCCGGTGACGGGCGCGCGCAGCTGGCCTTTCTGGGCGGCGAAGGCGCCGGCCGGAGCGGCCGGGGCCAGGGCGATGTCTGCCGGAGCGGCCGGTTTTTCGTCGCGCGGCGCCGGCGCCGGGGCGGACTTCGGCGCCTCCTCCGGCTTTTGCTGCGCCACTTTCGGTTCGTCGGCGTCGATCGCGTCGGACTTGGCCGGCTGCGACGGCGCCGGCTTGATCGTGCCGGACTTGGCGCCGTTGGCCTTGGCCAGGCGCTGGCGCTCCGCTTCGGCGGCGGCCTTGGCCCGGGCCTGGGCGCGCGCCTCGGCTTCGGCCTTGGCTTTGGCCTCGGCGCGGGCGGCGGCCAGTTGTTCCTGACGCTTCTTCTCGGCGGCGGCGGCGATCGCCTGCTCCTCGATCAGCTTGGCCAGCTTGTCGACCAGACCGGCCATGCGCTTTTCGTCGCGCTCGACGTTGCCGGCCTCCTTGCGCTGGGCCACCAGTTTTTTCGACAGCGAGGCCAGCAGCTCGGCGCGGCGGCCTTTTTCCTGCTCCAGCTTGGCTTTCTGCTGCAGTTCTTCCTCGGCGATTTCCTGCAGCTCGTCCTTGGCGTTCTGCGCCGCGGCCTGGTTGACCTCGACCGCCTTCAGGTTGGCGCGCAGCGAATCGAGCAGGCGCGCCTGGGCCTGCGACACATAGGCCATCATCTGCAGGTCGCGGTTGATGCGGTTCGGGTTGTCCCCGGACAGCAGCAGTTTGATGCGGTCTTCATTGCCGGCGACATATTGATCGCGCAGCAGCTTGGCCAGCTGCTGCTTTTGCTGGGCGACCGTGGCCGCCAGCCGGTCGTGCTCGGCCGACAGCTGCTGCAGCCGGGTGTTGGTGTCGCCCTGCTCCTGCGCCAGGTCGCGCAGCGAACGGTTGGCGTCCGAAATCGCCTGTTCGGACTCGGCCAGCGTATCGGCCGCGTCGTCCTTGGCGCTTTCGGTCTTGCCGATGTCCTTCTTGAGCGCGCTGAGCTTTTGCTGCAAGCCGGCGCGCTCGGCCTCGGCCGCCGCTTTCTGCTTGCTGCGCTCGGTGGTCTTGCCGAACTGGGCGGCGTGTGCCGGCCCGCCCAACGCGGCCATCAACATCAACGTGACGCTTGCGCCACGCCATTTCCGGAATGAAGAATGCGACAACTACTTGGCCTTGCCCTGGTTGGCGACGGCGGCCTGCGCGGCGGCGATCGCGTCGGCGTCGCCGAGGTAGTAGTGACGGATCGGTTTCAGGTTCTCGTCCAGTTCGTACACCAGCGGCTGGCCGTTGGGGATGTTGAGGCCGACGATGTCGTTGTCGCTGATGCCGTCGAGCATCTTGATCAGCGCGCGCAGGCTGTTGCCGTGGGCCGAGATGATGATTTTCTTGCCGGCGCGGATGGCCGGGGCGATTTCCTCGTCCCACACCGGCATCACGCGGGCCACGGTGTCCTTCAGGCATTCGGTCAGCGGGATCTGCGCCTTGTCCAGGCCGGCGTAACGCGGGTCGTTGTACGAGGCGCGGTCGTCGTTGGCGTCCAGCGGCGGCGGCGGCGTGTCGTAGCTGCGGCGCCATACCAGCACCTGCTCGTCGCCGTACTTGGCGGCGGTTTCGCCCTTGTCCAGGCCCTGCAGCGCGCCGTAGTGACGCTCGTTCAGGCGCCAGTCGTTCTTGATCGGCAGGTACATCATGTCCATCTCGTCCAGCGCCAGCCACAGCGTGCGCACGGCGCGCTTGAGCACCGAGGTGTAGGCCAGGTCGAAGGTGTAACCCGACTCTTTCAGCACCTTGCCGGCCGCCTTGGCTTCGCTGATGCCCTTCGCGGTCAGGTCCACGTCGGTCCAGCCGGTGAAGCGATTCGAAAGATTCCAGGTGGATTCGCCATGGCGCATGAATACGATTTTATACATGTGAACTATCTTCAAAAAGGAGTGAACGGGACTAAAAACCGGTGTTGCGAGAACTCTTGCAGCTTCTATTTTATAATGCGCGGATTGACTTAAACCATTGGAACCCTGTGAAATTCTTCATTGACAATATTTTCATCATCGCCATCGTCGTGTTGTCGGGCGGCGCCCTGCTGTGGCCGGTACTGACCCAGCGCGGCAAACGCGCCAGCGCGCAAGAGGTGACGCTGTTGATTAACCGCGGCAAAGCCACCATTGTAGACGTACGCGACGCCAAGGAATTCGCCGCTGGTCACTTGCCGGAAGCCAAGAATATTCCACTGGGCGACTTGTCCACCCGCATCGGCGAACTGGACAAGTTCAAGAGCAAGAGCATCATCGTGGTCTGCCAGAGTGGCGCGCGTGCTTCGTCGGCCGCTGCTAAACTGGCCAAGGCCGGCTTCGCCGACGTGGTCAACCTGGACGGCGGCATTGCCGCATGGCAAAAAGCCGGCCTGCCGTTGGCTAAATAACAGGGAGAATGCCTGATGACTGCCCGTGTAATCATGTACACCACCGCCGTTTGCCCGTACTGCGTGCGCGCCGAGCGCCTGCTTGAAGCCAAGGGCGTGACCGGCCTGGAAAAGATCCGCGTCGACCTGGACCCGGAACAGCGCATGTTGATGATGCAAAAGACCGGCCGCCGCACCGTGCCGCAAATCTATATCGGCGACACCCATGTCGGCGGTTTCGATGATTTGTATGCGCTGGATCAAGCCGGTGGCCTGTCACCCTTGTTAAATGGCTAACGAACCCCAAATACAACGTGAGGGCGGCGGAAATCCTTGGAAACCATAATGGTTTTGATACAATTGCCCTCGCGTTTGATTTGAGCCTATTTAAAGCAAACTTATTTGAGCGGCCCGTGCCGCTCGTTTTCACTATAACGAAAGCGTTCCATGTCTGACGAAAACCTGCAACCAGTATTCCAAATCCAACGCGTCTACCTGAAAGACATGTCGCTGGAACAACCGAATTCCCCAGCAATCTTCCTGGAACAGGAAGCGCCAACCATCGAAGTAGCGCTGGACGTAGGCGCCGAGCCGCTGGCCGATGGCGTGTTCGAATCGACCGTCACCATCACCGTGACCGCCAAAGTCAAAGACAAAGTCGCATTCCTGGTTGAAGGCAAACAAGCCGGCATCTTCGAAGCCCGCAATATCCCTGCCGATCAACTGGATCCGCTGCTGGGTATCGGCTGCCCGAACATCGTCTACCCTTACCTGCGCGCCAACATCGCCGACGTGATCACCCGTGCCGGTTTCCCACCAGTGCACCTGGCCGAGATCAACTTCGAAGTGTTCTACCAGCAGCGCATGCAAGCGATCGCTGACGCGGCAGCCGCCGCACCAGCCGCCGCCGACGGCGCCACCACGCACTAAGTTGTAGCAAGCAATACCCTGGCTGCCGGACGCCATGTCCGGCAGCTGCATCACCCGACATGCGTTTGCGCTGTCCCCCTGCAAGGTAATTCCATGACTCTTCCCCGTTTGATCGCAGGTCTGACCATGATGCTGGCAGCAGCCGGCAGCCACGCGTTCGACTTCAAGACGGTGGGCTCCGCACCGGTCATCCTGTACGACGCTCCATCGACCAAGGGCGGCAAGCTGTTTGTCGTGCCGCGCGGCGCGCCGCTGGAAGTGGTGCTGGCCTACGGCGACTGGCTGAAAGTGCGCGACGTCAACGGCGAACTGGCGTGGACCGAGGCCAAGGGCCTGACCGCCAAGCGCAACGTCATCATCCGCACGCCCAACCTGAAGATCCGCGCCACGCCGGACGACAGCGCCGCCGCCGTGTTCACCGCCGACAAGGGCGTGCTGCTGGAAGTGACCGAAGCGGCCGCCGGCGGCTGGCTCAAGGTGCGTCATCGCGACGGCCTGGTCGGTTACGTCAAGAATTCCGAAGTCTGGGGCATATAATTGCCGTAGCAGTGCCATCCGGCACTGAATGAGGTCCCATGCAAGAACATCAAAACAAACCCGCGGCAGCAGTCCGCAAGGTGGCCGTGCTGGGCGCGGGCGCCTGGGGTACCGCTGTCGCCATGGCCTTGGCCCAGCGTCATGACGTGCTGCTGTGGGGCCGCAACGACGCCGCCCTGCAGGAAATGGGCCGCGTCCGCGAAAACACCGAATACCTGCCCGGCTATCCATTTCCGCCCGGCCTGAACGTGGCCGCCGGTTTCGACGCCGCGCTGGCCCACGTGGCCGCTCCGGACAGCCTGCTGATCGCGGCCTGCCCGGTGGCGGGACTGCGTCCGCTGCTGGAATCGCTCAAGGGGCGGACCATTCCCAACGTGGTGTGGCTGTGCAAGGGTTTCGAATACGGCACCGGCCTGCTGCCGCACCAGATCGTGCGCGAAGTGCTGGGGCCCGGCGTGGCGGGCGGCGCCTTGTCCGGCCCGTCGTTCGCGCAGGAAGTGGCGCGCGGCCTGCCGTGCGCATTGACGATCGCCTCGAGCTCGGCGGCGCTGCGCGACTGCGTGGTGGCGACGGTTCACGGCGGCAACCTGCGCGTGTATTCCAGCGAAGACCTGGTTGGCGTGGAAGTGGGCGGCGCGGTGAAGAACGTGCTGGCCATCGCCACCGGCGTGGCCGACGGGCTGGGGCTGGGCCTGAACGCCCGCGCCGCGCTGATCACGCGCGGGCTGGCGGAAATCACCCGGCTCGGCACCACCTTGGGCGGCCAGACCGAAACCTTCATGGGCCTGACCGGCATGGGCGATTTGATCCTGACCTGCACCGGCGATTTGTCGCGCAACCGCCGCGTCGGCCTCGGGCTGGCGCAGGGCAAGGCGCTGGACACCATCGTGCAGGAGCTGGGCCATGTGGCCGAAGGCGTGCCGTGCTCGAAGGCGGTGCGCGAGCTGGCGGCCAACCTGGGCGTCGACATGCCGATCACCAACGCGGTGGCCGGCGTGCTGTTCGACGGCGACCAGCCGCAAGCGATGGTGGCCCGCCTGCTGTCGCGCGATCCGCGCGATGAAAAAGTGAAGCGCTAAGTTAAGCTAAGCCAAGTTAAACTTACTCTTCCTCTCCCACGTCTTCTTTGGCTTCCCGCATCCACTGGACCAGCGGGAAGGCATCCTTGAGGCCGGCGGCCAGCGTCGGCACCAGCAGTTCCGGCTTGTTCAGCGGCAGGTCGATCTCGGTCCACACGAAGAAACTCTTCAGCTTGATGTACTCGATGTGCTGGTGCTCGGGGTCGAAACCTTTCGGCGGCCGCATCAGCTTGCCTTCGTTCTGGATGTCGCCGTAGGTCGCTTTCAGCTTCTTGTTCTTCAACACCTTGCTGAAGCCGGCCGCGTCGTCGACCATGTGCTGGCGCAGCGCCTTCAGGCGCGACGCCGGCGGCATGTATTCGCCGGCGCCGAACAGCATGCGGCCGGAGCCGTCGATCTGCATGTAGTAGGTCGGCCCGCCCGCCTTGCTCGGCCGGCGCATGTCGTTCGGCGCCACCGCCGCCGAAAAGCGCGTCTTGTACGGGCTCTTGTCATGCGCGAAACGCACGTCGCGGTTGATGCGGAACATCGCCTTCTTCGGATTGCTGAACTTGACGGCCGGATCGAACTTGCCCAGTTCGGCGATCATCTCCGTCACCACTTGCAGGAATTCTTCGCGCAGGATGTCGTAGCGCGGTTTGTTCATGATGAACCATGGACGGTTGTTGTTGTCCGCCAGCTCCTTGAGGAATTGAGTCAGGTCGCGCAGATGCATTCAGTAATCCTTATTTGGCGCCGGCCGGTCGCTTGCCGACCGTGATGTCCAGCGTGGTCTCGCGGCTCTTGCGCAAGACCCTCATTTTAGCTTTTCCGCCCGGAACGAGTTGGGCGATGACGTTGAGCATGTCGTTGGTGTCGGTGACCGGCTTGTCGTCCACCGACAGCAGGATGTCGCCCGGCTTCATGCCGCCCTTGTCGGCCGGGCCGTTGCGCACCACGCCGGCGATAATGGCGCCGCTCTGGCGCGTCAGCCCGAAGCTGGTGGCCAGCTCCGGCGTGATCTCCTGCGTCTCGACGCCGATCCAGCCGCGCACCACGTGGCCCGACTTGATGATGGCCTCCATCACCGACTTGGCGGTCGACACCGGGATCGCGAAGCCGATGCCGACCGAGCCGCCGGTCTGCGAATAAATCGCCGAGTTGATGCCGAGCAGGTTGCCGTTGGCGTCCACCAGCGCGCCGCCGGAATTGCCGAAGTTGATGGCGGCGTCGGTCTGGATGAAATTCTCGAAATGGTTGATGTGCAGGTTGTTGCGCCCCAGCGCGGAGATGATGCCCATCGTCACCGTCTGGCCGACGCCGAACGGATTGCCGATCGCCAGCACCACGTCGCCGACCTGCGCCTGCTCGGCCTGGCCCAGCACGATCACCGGCAGCTTTTCCAGCGAGATCTTGATCACCGCCAGGTCGGTCTCCGGATCGGTGCCGACCAGCTTGGCGGCGGCCTTGCGGCCGTCGGCCAGCACCACCTCGATCTCGTCGGCCGCCTCGACCACGTGGTTGTTGGTCAGGATGTAACCTTCGCCGGAGACGATGACGCCCGAACCCAGGCTGGACTCTTCGTCGTCGTTCTCGCCGTCATGGTCGCGATCGCCGAAGAATTTCTTGAAGAAGGGATCGCGCAGCAGCGGATGCTTGCCGCGCTTGGGTGTCTTGGTGGTGATGATGTTGACCACGGCCGGCATCGCCCGCGCCGCCGCCGCGCGGTAGGAACCGCCCGCCGAGGCCGGCGCCTTGCCGGGCGCCGCTTCCAGCATCACGGCCGGATGGTCGGCGTTGCCCATCTGCTGCAGGCGCACCGGCGCGCGCCGCTCCGGCCCCACGGCCGCGTAGACAAAATACAGTGCCAGTACGACGGTCACCGTTTGCGCAAACAATAACCAGAGTCGTCGCATAGCTTCCTACCCGCCGTCCGCTGGACGGCGTCCTTGTTTATTTCTTCAGGGAGTCGCGGATTTCGCGCAGCAGCACGATATCCTCCGGCGTCGGCGGCGGTGGCGCCGCCGCTTCGGCCGCCGCATCCGCCTTGGTGCTCAGCGTGCGCGCCTTGTTCATCAGGCGCACCATCTGGAAGATGACAAACGCCAGGATCACAAAGTTCAGCAGGATAGTAGCAAAATTACCGTAAGCCCATACCGCGCCCAGTTTTTTCGCCTCGACCAGGCTCAGGTTCGCGGCCTGGCCGTTCAGCGGAAGATAGTAATTGGCGAAGTCCAGCCCGCCGAACAGCTTGCCGATCGGCGGCATGATGATGTCGGCCACCAGTGAATCGACGATCTTGCCGAAGGCGCCGCCGATGATCACACCAACCGCGAGGTCGACCACATTGCCCTTCATCGCGAATTCTTTAAATTCCTGCATCATTGACATTTTCTTATCCCCGCTGTGTGGTCAATTGTGAACAAAACCGCGTCTGGATCATACTATTTTTTCAATTAGATTCCAAACACGCTTGCCCTTTGCGCACCGGCAACGCAAATTACGCTATAAATTTGTCTTGCATCAATATTACGGGTGAAAAGTCCGCCAGTAGGGGGCGGCCCCGGCAGATTTCAAGCCCAAAACGGTGCGGAAAACCGCCCAATTGGGATTGCGGCAACGTTTTTGCTTTAATTCGTATCACGCTTACCTTATAATTTAAGGTTGCTAGAAGCTATATTCGTGCTTCAACAAGTTTTCAGATTTCAGGTTTTGTTCGCGGTTTTCAGATTTTGTTCGCACTTTGACTGATTGGGGTTTGTATGAGTATCGAAAAGCAGGTCGATTCCGGCCGACGCGGATTGCTCGTCGCTACAGGCGCGGCGGGTGGTGTAGTGGGTCTGGCAACCGCCGGGGCACTGGTAAGCACGTTCCAGCCGTCCGAGCGCGCAAAAGCCGCCGGCGCACCGGTGGAAGTGGATATTTCTACCCTCAACCCGGGCGAAATGAAAACCGTGGAATGGCGCGGCAAACCGGTCTGGATCATCAAGCGCACCCCTGAAATGGTGGCATCGCTGAAGAAGACCGACGGTAAAGTGGCCGACGCCGACTCCAAGCGCAACCCGGAAGAATTCACCCCTGAGTACGCCCGCAACGAATGGCGCTCGCGCAAACCTGAAATCCTGATCGCCGTCGGCATCTGCACCCACCTGGGCTGCTCGCCATCGTCGAAATTCACCCCGGGCCCGCAGCCATCGCTGCCGGACGACTGGGAAGGCGGCTTCCTGTGCCCATGCCATGGCTCGACCTTCGACATGGCCGGCCGCGTGTTCAAGAACAAGCCTGCGCCGGACAATCTGCAAGTGCCGCGTCATATGTATCTGAGCGACACCAAGCTGGTCATTGGTAAAGACGAGAAAGGCGAGGCGTAAATCATGGCGGCTTTCAAAGAGACAAAATTCCCGGCCGATGCACCGGCCGCACAAAAAGCACTGGGCTGGGTCGACGACCGTTTCCCGCTGACGAAGCTGTGGAATGACCAATGGGGCAAGTACTACGCTCCGAAAAACTTCAATTTCTGGTACATCTTCGGCTCGCTGGCCATGCTGGTGCTGGTGCTGCAGATCGTCACCGGCATCTTCCTGACCATGCACTACAAGCCGGACGCCAACCTGGCCTTCGGTTCGGTCGAATACATCATGCGCGAAGTGCCGTGGGGCTGGCTGGTGCGTTATATGCACTCGACCGGCGCGTCGGCCTTCTTCATCATCGTCTACCTGCACATGACGCGCGGCCTGCTGTACGGCTCGTACCGCAAGCCACGCGAGCTGATCTGGCTGTTCGGTTTCGCCATCTTCCTGTGCCTGATGGCCGAAGCCTTCTTCGGCTACCTGCTGCCATGGGGCCAGATGTCGTACTGGGGCGCACAAGTGATCGTCAACCTGTTCGGCGCGATTCCGCTGATCGGCCCTGACCTGTCGCTGTGGATCCGCGGCGACTACGTCGTCTCCGACGCCACCCTGAACCGCTTCTTCGCCTTCCACGTGATCGCGATCCCGCTGGTGCTGCTGGGCCTGGTGGCGGCCCACCTGATCGCGCTGCACGAAGTCGGCTCGAGCAATCCGGACGGCATCGAAGTGAAGGAAAACCTGGGCGCCGACGGCCACCCGGTCGACTCCATCCCGTCGCACCCTTACTACACCGTGCACGACCTGTTCGGCGTGTCCGTGTTCCTGCTGATCTTCAGCACTGTCGTGTTCTTCGCGCCGGAAATGGGCGGCTACTTCCTGGAGTACAACAACTTCCTGCCGGGCGACTCGCTGAAGACCCCGCTGCACATCGCGCCGACCTGGTACTTCACCGCGTTCTACTCGGTGCTGCGCGCCACCACCGCCGACTTCATGTGGGTGCTGATGTTCTTCGTCGCCGCCTACGTGGTGTTCGTGTGGCTGAAGTCGCGCCTGTCGAGCCTGGTCAAGACCGCCATCGCCGTCATCGCGCTGGTCGCCATCATCGGCATGCTGCCGCAGGTGCTGGACGCGAAATTCTGGGGCGTGGTGTTCTTCGGTTCGTCGGTGGTGATCCTGGCCTTCCTGCCTTGGCTGGACAAGTCGCCGGTCAAATCGATCCGCTACCGTCCGAGCTGGCACAAGTATGTGTACGGCGTGTTCTTCTTCTGCTTCCTGGCACTGGGCTACCTCGGCACCCTGCCGCCGACCGAAGGCCGCACGCTGTTCTCGCAAGTATGCACCCTGCTTTACTTTAGCTTCTTCCTGTTCATGCCTTGGTGGAGCGCCATGGGCACGTTCAAGAAGGTTCCTGACCGCGTAGTGTTCCACGCGCACTGATCGACTCGGCTAAAGTACACAAAGGACATTACATGAATTTTTCTAAAAAACTGCTCGCCATCCTGGCACTGCTGCCTGGCCTGGCCCTGGCCAACGAAGGCGGCGTCGCGCTCGACAAGGCACCGGACCGCTCGAACAACATGGCCGCGCTGCAGCATGGCGCCAAGCTGTTCGTCAACTACTGCCTGAACTGCCACAACGCGTCGTCGATGCGCTACAACCGCCTGCGCGACCTGGGCCTGACGGAAGAGCAAATCAAGGCCAACCTGCTGTTCACCGGCGACAAGGTCGGCGAAATGATGACCACCACCATGAATCCGAAAGATGCGAAAGCATGGTTCGGCGTGGTGCCGCCCGACCTGTCGGTGATCTCGCGCGCGAAAGCGTCGGGCGCCGGCAGCGGCGGCGACTACCTGTACACCTACCTGCGCACCTTCTACAAGGACGACACCCGCCCGACCGGCTGGAACAACCTGGTGGTCAACAACGTGGCGATGCCGCACGTGTTGTGGGAACTACAGGGCGTGCAGAAGGTCAAGATGGAAGAAGTGGCCGATCCGCACGAGGAAGGCAAGAAGACGCACCAGTTCGCCGGCTTCGAGCAAGTCACGCCGGGCAAACTGAGCAAGCTGGAATATGACACTGCGGTGGCCGACCTGGTCGGTTACATGGAGTGGATGGCGGAACCTGCAGCGCAGACCCGCAAAAAATTGGGCGTGGCCGTGGTGTTGTTCATGGCGATGTTCGCTTTCCTCGCATGGCGCCTGAACGCGTCGTTCTGGAAAGAAGTTAAATAATCGAGAGCGCCGGCTGGCCGGCGCTTGTTTTGCGATGCCCGCGCTGGCGGGCGATCGATCCGGGGTGATCCGTTCGCGGCGTCACCCCCTTTGTTCTTCTAAGGAACTATAAAAATGATGGTTCTCTACTCGGGTACAACCTGCCCATTTTCGCAACGCTGCCGCCTGGTCCTGTTTGAAAAAGGCATGGACTTTGAGGTGCGCGACGTCGACCTGTTCAACAAGCCGGAAGACATCTCGACCATGAATCCGTATGGTCAGGTGCCTATCCTGGTCGAACGTGAATTGATCCTGTACGAATCGAACATCATCAATGAGTACATCGACGAGCGCTTCCCGCATCCGCAGCTGATGCCGGCCGATCCGTTGATGCGCGCGCGTGCGCGCCTGATGCTGTTCAACTTCGAGAAGGAATTGTTTGTGCACGTGCACGTGCTCGAAAGCGAACGCGCCAAGAGCAACGACAAGAGCCACGACAAGGCCCGCGCCGAAATCCGCGACCGCCTGACCACGCTCGCGCCGCTGTTCCTGAAGAACAAGTACATGCTGGGCGACGAGTTCTCGATGCTGGACGTGGCGGTCGCGCCGCTGCTGTGGCGTCTGGATCACTACGGCATCGAACTGTCGAAGACCGCCGCGCCGCTGATGAAGTACGCCGAGCGCATCTTCTCGCGCCCGGCCTACATCGAAGCGCTGACGCCGTCGGAAAAGGTCATGCGCCGTTAATTGCGGAGCAGGCCGTTTTACTTGAAGTCCTTCGGCGCGTTTGCCGGCCTTAGCGGGCGGCGCGCCGTGTTTTACTGCAGTCTGGAATACCATGTCTGAAATCTCAACCAAGCCCTACATGCTGCGCGCCATTTATGAGTGGTGCACCGATAGCGGCTACACGCCCTACCTCGCCGTCAAGGTCGACGCCTCGACCACGGTGCCGATGGAGTATGTGAAAAAGGGCGAAATCGTCCTTAACATCAGCTTCGGCGCCACCTCGGGCCTGAAGATGGACAACGACAGCATCCGCTTCCACGCCCGCTTCGGCGGCGTCTCGCGCGAGATCTACGTACCGGTCAACAACGTGATGGCGATCTACGCCAACGAGAACGGCCAGGGGATGGCGTTCGAGCCGCAGCTGGGCTTTGCCGAGCCGGTTCCGGACGAGGAAATCAGCGCGCCGGCGCCGGTGCTGGCGGCGGTTCCCGCAGCCGCGCCGCCTGCCGCGGCAGAGGTCAAAACCGAGGCGCCAAGCGCCCCGGACGACGATACCGACCCGCCCAAAAAGGGCGGCCGCCCCACCCTTACGCGAATTAAATAGCGTATAATTCGCCCCGTACAAGTTTCGCCGACTTAGCTCATTTGGTAGAGCAGTTGATTTGTAATCATCAGGTGGCCAGTTCGAAACCGGCAGTCGGCACCAAAAATTAGCTTTGAAAACAATGCCTTGCGTGGAATCCACGTGAGGCATTTGTTTTTGTACGCAGCAAAAAACCTTCGCAGATCGGCGAACGCCAAGGGAATCGGTACGACGCATCGCTTGCCAGCTCATACAATTTTTTGTATATTCGTGACATGACCGATCCAAAGCCAGTAGAGTTTCGCGGTAGCTCCCTGGAGGATTTACGCACCTTTCCAGCGACAGCCAGGCGCGACGCAGGCCACCAAATTGACCTTGTACAACATGGCAAAGACCCTGACGACTGGAAGCCTATGGGCACCGTTGGTCCAGGCGTTAAGGAAATACGGATTCGGGATGAGGCTGGGGCATTCCGAATCATTTACGTGGCGAAATTTGCTGATGCCATCTACGTGCTGCATTGCTTTCAGAAGAAAACCGAGCAGACTAGCAAACACGATATCGATTTGGCAGCACAGCGCTACCGTGATTTAAAGAAGGAGTTGGGAAAATGACCGCGCAACGTTTTACAAGCGTATGGGATGCCATTGAAGCCACCCCGGAGGAAGCAGAGAACATGAAGGTACGCTCCCAACTGATGCTTCAATTGAAAAGTTACATCACCGGCTCTGGACTTAGCCAGGCTGAAGCAGCCAAAGTCTTCGGTGTCACCCAACCACGCGTTTCCGATTTGATGCGCGGAAAAATCAACTTGTTTGCCATCGATGCGCTAGTGAACATGGCTGCTACTGCCGGCCTGCACGTTAAAATGCAGTTGGTGGACGCGGCCTGAGCCAAAAACCAACGTTGAATATGTAGAAATATTCCGCCCGCTCGGGCGGCCACGGGAGCGCCGCTGCGCTACACTAGCCCATCGACACCTACCCGAGGAACCGAGACATGACACGCAAAACCGCCGCCGATTTTGATCCGGAAGTATTGAAGCTGTTCGACCAGTATGTGCATGGCGGCATCACGCGCCGCGACTTCCTGTCATCGGCGGCGCGCTATGCGGTCGGCGGCGCGACCGCCGCCAGCCTGCTCGGCGCGCTGAGCCCGAGCTTTGCCGCGCCCATCGTCACCGCTGACGACCGCCGCATCAAGACCCGCTACGTAGAGCTGCCTTCGCCGCAAGGCAACGGCACAGTGCGCGGCTACCTGGTCTCGCCGGCCGACGCCAAGGGCAAGCTGCCGCTGGTGCTCGTGGTGCACGAAAACCGCGGCCTAAATCCGCATATCGAAGACATCGCCCGCCGTCTGGCGCTGGACGGCTTCATCGCCTTCGCGCCTGACGCGCTGTTCACGCTGGGCGGCTATCCCGGCGACGAGGACAAGGCGCGCGCCCTGTTCGGCAAGCTGGACCAGGCCAAGACACGCGCCGACTTCGTTGCCGCAGCGCGCTGGCTGCAGCAACAGCCGGAAGGCAACGGCAAGCTGGGCGTGGTCGGCTTCTGCTACGGCGGTGGCATCGCCAACTATCTGGCGACGCAATTGCCGGAACTGGCGGCGGCCGTGCCGTTCTACGGTTCGCAGCCGCCGGCGGCCGAGGTGGCGCACATCAAGGCTCACCTGCTGATCAACGACGCCGGCAACGACGAACGCATCCGCGCCGGCTGGCCCGCCTACGAGCAGGCCTTGAAGGCGGCCGGCGTGAACTACCAGTACCACGTCTACCCCGGCGTGGAGCACGGCTTCAACAACGACACCACGCCGCGCTTCGATGCCGCCGCCGCCAAGCTGGCGTGGCAGCGCACGACGGAGTTCTTCCACGCGCGGCTGGGCTAGGGCTTATTCATATCTGGAAACCAGGCGCTGCCACTCGGGATCGTCCTTGAGTTTGCGGATGACAGGGGCGATCTTCTCGTAGACCGCCGCCTTTGAATGGGGCACCAGGAAGCGCCGCTCGGTTGGGCTGGAAGGCAGTCCATACAGCTGGAGTTTGTCTTCGCGAATCCCGTGCACCTTCATGTAGTAGCGCACGACCGATTCGGCGGCGGCAACGCTGTCCACCCGTCCCAGCTGCAATTTTTCCAGGCTTTTATCGTCGCTGGGGGCATCGTTGCGGATCAGGCCCTGCCGGCGTACCCATGATTCCAGGTCGGGATAGCTGTAGCCCAGCACCATGCCGACCGAACGCCCTGCCAGCGCGCCGGGCTTGGCCTGGCTGTATGCCTGTCCCGCCGGTAACACGACCACGTAGCGGTCCAGCGCGAACGGCGTGGTCCACAGGTATTTTTTCTGCGCGGCGTCGTCGAACCAGCGCGGCATCATGCCGATGACGATTCCGTTCAGCTCGCCGTTTTCCACCTTCAGCTGCAGCCGTTTGCGCGGCAGGTATTCCAGCCTGAAGCTCAGCCCGCCTGGCGCGTGCCGGTTTAAATAGCGGATCAGGTCGGGATAAATGCCCTGGTCGTCGGAAACCACCAGCGGCGCCACCCTGGCGCTGGTATAGACGGTGACGACCTCGGCCAGCGCAGCTCCGGGGAGCACGCTAGCGCACAGCATCATCAGCACCGCCGGCAGCTTGTTCATACTTGCAATATAGCATGGACAATTTCCCATTGCGCCGGCGGCCCTTTCTGCATTTAGGACTTGGCGAACGCCAGGAAATCAGCGTTGAACTTGTCCTTGTGGGTGTCGGTCAGGCCATGCGGCGCACCCGGGTAGGTGATCAACTTGGCATGCTTGACGATGGAGGCCGAGGCGCGACCGGAGGCGTCGATCGGCACGATCTGGTCGTCCTCGCCGTGGATGATCAGCGTCGGCTTGTCGAATTTTTTCAGGTCGTCGCGGAAGTCGGTTTCCGAGAACGCCTTGATCGAGTCGTAGGTGTTCTTGTGGCCGGCCTGCATGCCCTGCGCGTACCACGCCTGGATGATGCCCTGCGACGGCTTGGCGCCCGGGCGGTTGTAGTTGTAGAACGGGCCGGACGCCAGGTCCAGGTACAGCTGCCCGCGGTTGGCGACCGAGGCGGCGCGGATGCCGTCGAACACTTCGATCGGCAGGCCGCCCGGGTTGGTGGCGGTTTTCAGCATCAGCGGCGGCACGGCCGAGATCAGGCCCAGTTTGGCGATGCGCTTGGTGCCATGGCGGCCCACGTAGCGCGCCACCTCGCCGCCGCCGGTCGAAAAGCCGGCCAGGATGATGTTCTTCAGGTCCAGCGCCTCGATCAGCTGCGCCAGGTCGTCGGCGTAGTGGTCCATGTCATTGCCGTCCCAGGGCTGGCTGGAGCGGCCGTGGCCGCGGCGGTCATGGGTGATGACGCGGAAGCCGTTGTTGGCCAGGTGGAAGGCCGCCGATTCCCAGCTGTCGGCGTTCAGCGGCCAGCCGTGGCTCAGCACCACCGGCTGGCCGGTCTTCGGACCCCAGTCCTTGTAGTAGATCTCGACGCCGTCGCGAGTGGTGATGGTGCTGCCCGTCTTGCTGACCGCGCCGCCGTGAACCACCGGGGCGGCTTGCGCATTGCCGCCTGCAAATGCGGCGAGCGGAACGGCTACGGCGGCGACTGCGGCACCGGCGCCACCGAACAGGGCGGAACGGCGGGAGGTATTCACTGCTTGGTCTTGGGTATCTTTGCTCATGACGGGCTCCATTTTTAGTAGGTAGTTATTTAATAGCGAACTATGTTTTATGCGGTTTTGGGAGCGTTTTGCGCTGTCCATGTGCTCAATATATATCGCGCACTATTCAATAGCAAGCAATTTTTAAAAATATCTCTTGGCCACGCAGCTTTACGCCGCTAATCCGCATTCTGGCCCCCGGTTTTTGCAGTTCGTCACATGTCGATGGCTGGCCGGATAGCCCTTGTCTATAGTTCACTCAACGCAAGACAAAACGCAGTGAACCACACAACCCAAGGAGCTCAAAATGAACATCGCAAAAAACATGGAAGCCATCTTCGTAGCCGCAATCGTCGTCATCAGCGCTACCTCGTTCGCCACCGCCGCAGTGCCAGCAATCCACGCAGCGCCTGTCGCCGTGAAAGCCGACGCCGCCAAGATGCAAGTGGTGACGATCACCGCCAAGCGCCTGACCGCAGCTGAAAAAGCAGCACTGTAATTCACCGACAACGACGGAGCGCGTGATGAAAAAATATCTGAAGGCTGCGATGCTGGCCACGATCCTGAGCAGCGGCGGCGGAGCTGGTTCCGCGCTGGCTGCCGATGTGGTCAGCGAAAACCGCGGCGTCGATGCGCGTGCCGTCAACATCGACCTCGATGGCGTCATCAGCCTCAAGGTCAAGCAAGGACCAGTCGCGTCGCTGACTCTATACGGAGAGGCTGACGCGCTGAAAAAAGTGACGGTGGAGCAGACGGGTGACACCCTGCACATCGGCACAAGCAAGATGCGCAGCTTCAGCTTCGGCAACAACAAGGAGCTGCGCGCGGAACTGACGCTGCCGAACCTGCGACAGCTGGTGTCGGGCGGCGTCGGCGCCACCGAGGTAAGCGGTTTTAGCGGCGACAATCTGCGCCTGGCGCTAGAAGGCGCCGGCGCGGTGAAGGTCAGCGCGCAGTACCGCAACGTGGATGTGAAGCTCGGAGGCGTCGGCAGCATGACGGTCAACGCCGGCAGCAGCGACAACGTCGACCTGCATCTGCACGGCGCCGGCCATATCGAAATGACGGGCCAGACCAGGCAGCTGCACGCCAGCCTTGGCGGCGTCGGCGGACTCGATGCGCAGCAGTTGCGCGCCGATGTGGTGGACGTCAACATGTCGGGACTGGGCAGCGCATCGGTGTTTGCGAAGAACAGCGCCACGCTGAAATTAACCGGCCTGGGTTCGGCCACCGTATATGGCAATCCGACCAATCGCAATGCCAGCGCCCGCGGCTTGGGCAGCGTCAGCTGGCAGTAACGAACGCGGCGTGAGCCGCAGCAGGAAACACATGGGTGTGTTTTTACCGTCCGGGAGGAGGCCACTCCACCCGGACGGTTTTTTTATTTCAGGTACGGTGCCTGCACAACGTCGCGTCCAAGCACGATGCGCATGTCGGCATAGACGGATTTATCGCTTCTCGCGTGCAGTAGCAAGCCAAGTCGCCGCGCCAGCGCTTGCGCCGGCAGTTGTTGGTCGCCCTGGTATTCGATGCGGCTGATCGGCACGCCGAAATTCTTCACATTGGTCAGCCGTGTGGTCTTGATTCCTTCCGCTTTCAGGATGCGCGCCAGCCGGGCGGCAGCGCCGGCGATGCCGTTGCCGTTGCTGATCTCCAGCCGCAGTCCGGTATTTCCCGGCGTCGGCGCCGGCGTCGGCGCTTGCGTCGCTGCTCCGACACGCATTACCTGCACCAGCGCCGCTCCCAGTTGCCGGATTTCCGTGCGCGGCATGGCCGTATCGGCCGCCTCCGGTGGCGTTTCCGCTTTGTGCTCCTTCAGCAACGCATAGTCGCGCCGGATGTCGTGCGTGCGCAGCGTGGAGGCTTGCTGGTACATCGTCGCCGCGCGCTCGCGCTGTCCATCCGCTTCCAGCGCGGCGGCCAGCCGCTCCCACCTGGCCGCATCCAGCGGCGCCTGCAGGCAGGCTTGTTCCAGCGCGGTGATGTCCGTTTCCGGCGCCGCCGTGGCTACCGGCGGTGCGGTGGACAAGCCGCTGCATGCCATCAGCAGCGCGCCGGCACATACGGCGCCCAGCATCTGTTTCATTGTCGTCTCCTAGTGCGTGAACATGGTCGGCAGCACCATGTGATAAATCTGTATTCCGGCAGGCCCTATCAGCACCAGCATCAACGTCGGGAAGATGCAGAAGATCAGCGGGAACAGCAGCTTCAGCGCGATCTTGGCCGCCGCCTCCTCCGCCAGTACGCTGCGCTTGCTGCGCAAATTATCCGAATGAATGCGCAGGGATTCACCCATGCTGGTACCGAAACGCTCCGACTGGATCAGCATCGCCACCAGCGTATCGACATCCTCCACGCCGCTGCGCAAGGCCAGGTTGCGCAAGGCTTTCTCCTTGCTGAAGCCGGCCCGCATTTCCATCAGCACCAGCTGGAGTTCCTGCGCCAGCGCCACGCTCTTGATATGAATTTCACCGGCCACCTTGGCCAGCGCGCGTTCCAGGCTCAGGCCCGCCTCCACGCATACGGTCAGCAGATCCAGCGCATCGGGAAAGGTCTCGAAGATTTCGCGGCAGCGGTTGGTGGCCCGGCGCGACAACAGCGCGTTCGGCAGGTAGTAGCCTATGCACGCCGTCAACAGCAACAGATACCTCATCGTCTTTTGCACTTCGCTGTCCGCCAGCGTTGCGCAGGCCAGCGCCAGCACGGTGGGAAGGCCCAGCGCCAGCAAGGTCTTGGCGGCAAAGTAAAGCGATGGCGCCGACGCGCTGCGCCAGCCGGCGTTCATGAAACGGGTACGCAGCGGCGAACGCTCCCAGCCCTCCTCCGGCAGCGACATGCGCGTGAACGGCTGCGCCGCGTGCGCGACTTTTTCCACCCAGCCGCCAGGGAGCGGCTGTGCCGGTTGCGCAGGGCCGATAAAATCATTCAGGCGCTCACGGACAGGCACCGCCGAAAAACTCAACAGCGCCACCAGCGCCACGCCCACCACGACGGCGAAGACAATGATGAGAAAAATAATCTGCCGACCATCCATGCCGTCCTCCCTCAGACCCGTATGCGTATCAGCTTGCGCATCCATAGCACGCCGGCTGCCGCCATCGCGCCGGCGTACCACATCAGGCGTATGCCGACCGGATCGGTCCACAGCACGCGCACATAGGCTGGATTGGCCACCACCATCAACCCCATCACGCCCAGCGGAAGCAGTCCCAGTATCCATGCCGACATGCGGCCTTCGGCGGACATCACCCGCACCTGGGCCAGCAACCGGAGCCGGGCACGTATCAAGCGGCTGATATTGCCGAGGACTTCGGCCAGGTTGCCGCCGGACTCGCGCTGGATCAGCACCGCGATCACCAGGTAGCGCAGGTCCGTCAGCGGCACGCGCAAGGCCAGGTTGTGCAGGGCTTCGTTCATCGGTACGCCGTAGTTGATTTCCTCGTAGGCGAATTTGAATTCGCCGGCGATTGGATCCGGCATCTCCTCGCCGACCATTTGCAGCACGTTGGCGAAGGAATGGCCGGCGCGCAGCGCGCGGCCGATGAAGTCCGCCGCCTCCGGCAATTGCTCCTCCAGCTTGAGCAGGCGCGCGTGGCGCGTGCGCATCAACAGCATCGACGGCAACATCAGCGCCAGCACCGGCGTCGCCATGGCCGCCAGCGCCGGCATGCCCAGCATCGCCGGCAGCATCAGGCCGACGGCCAGCATCGCCAGCGAACTGCAGAGGAACTGCGACACGGTCCAGCGCACGCCTGCCTGCAGCAACAGCCGGTCCAGCGCGGCCAGTCGCGTGAATCGTCGCAGCAGCTTCTCCAGCCGGGGATTGCGGCTGTAGGCACGCTGCTTCAGGATGTCGATCCGCTCGGCGCCGCCTTCGCCGCGCGCCGCCATCAGCCGCAGGCGCTTTGAAATGCGCCGCGCCGCGCTGCCGTGCGAACCCGACCACCACAGCCAGGCGCCTTCTATCATCAGGATCACGGCGGCGAACAGCAGGACCGCAAACGCGGAGAAGACGGTATCCATGGCCGCTACTCGTAGATCTTGTCGGGATCGAACACGGAATCCGGCACCGCCACGCCGAACATGCGCAAGCGGTCGGCAAAGCGCGGCCGCACGCCGGTGGCCGAGAAGCGCCCCTGTACCTTGCCGCCGGCGTCCACGCCCTTTTGCTCGTAGCGGAAGATTTCGTGCATGGCGATCACCTCCCCTTCCATGCCGGTGACTTCCTGCAGGCTGACCAGCTTGCGGGTGCCGTCGGTCAACCGCGAGACCTGCATCACCACCGTCACGGCGGAGCATATCTGCTGCCGAGTGGCGCGCGGCGTCAGGTTCACGCCGGCCATGCCGACCATGTTCTCCAGCCGCGACAAGGCATCGCGCGGCGTGTTCGAGTGGATGGTGGCCAGCGAGCCTTCGTGGCCGGTGTTCATCGCCTGCAGCATGTCCAGCGCTTCCGGGCCGCGCACCTCGCCGAGGATGATGCGGTCGGGCCGCATCCGCAAGGCGTTGCGCACCAGCGAGCGCTGGTTGACTTCCCCCTTGCCCTCGATATTCGGCGGCCGCGTTTCCAGCCGCACCACGTGGGGCTGGCGCATTTGCAGTTCGGCCGCATCCTCGATGGTGACGATGCGCTCGGCCGCGGGAATGAAGCCGGACAGCACGTTCAGCATGGTCGTCTTGCCGCTGCCGGTGCCGCCGGAGATCAGGATGTTGATCTTGGCCTGGCCCAGCGCCTTCAGCACTTCCATCATCGGCGGCGTCAGGCTGCGGTAGTCCAGCAGGTTCTCCACCGTCAGCGGATTGACCGCGAAGCGCCGTATCGACAGGATAGGGCCGTCGATCGCCAGCGGCGGAATGATGGCGTTCACGCGCGAACCGTCCGGCAACCGCGCATCGACCATCGGACTAGATTCGTCCACCCGCCGGCCCACGCGCGAGACGATCTTCTCGATGATCTTCATCAGGTGCGCGTTGTCGTTGAAGGTGACGCCGGTCAGCTCCAGCCTGCCGGAGCGTTCGACGTAGACCTTGCCATAGGTGTTGACCAGGATGTCCGACACGCCCGGATCTGCCAGCAGCGGCTCCAACGGCCCGAAGCCCAGCATCTCGTGCTGGATGTCCAGCACCAGGTTGTGGCGCTCGTGCTGGTTCAGTACGATGCGCTCCTCCTCGATGATGCGCTGGACCAGCAGCGCCAGCTCGTGCTTGAACTGCTCCGGCGTCAACCGCTTCAGGCGTTCCAGGTCGATGCGGTCCAGTATCGTCTGGTGCATGCTCTTCTTCAGTTCCTGATAGGCCGCAGCGGCCAGGCCGGGCGGACCGTTGATGCCTTGGCGGCTGTCGTCGCTGGAAGCCAGGCGTTCGCGCAAGCTCATATCGTTCTCCGATGCGTGGTTTTGTCGTGCCTACTCGTTGCCTATTCGTTGTCGTTGCGGCCGAACAGCCGGTCGAACAGCCCTTTGCTTTCAGAGACGCGGCGCGCCGTCACCAGTTCCACCAGCTCCGCCAGGCTGCGCGCCACCGCGCTGCTGCGCGACAGCTGCAGCACCGGTATGCCCTGGTTCACCGAGTCCGTCGCCGACAGGTAGTCGTTCGGCACCGTGTGCACCACCTCCGCGCCCAGCGCCTGCTCCAGGTCCATCAGCCGCAGCTTGCCGCCCTTTTCGTAGCGGTTGACGATCAGGCGCGTGCGCTCGCTCGGATAGCCCAGCGAGCGGAAGATATCCAGCAGCCGGCGGCCGTCGCGGATATCCGGCAGCGCCAGTTGCAGCACCGGGTAGATGGTGTCTGCCTGGTCCAGCGCGCGCAGCGAGATGGCGTCGATCTGGCGGCCGACGTCGAGCACGATGTAGTCGTAGTGCTGGCGCGCCACGCGCAGGATGGTGTCCATGTGCTCGGGCTTCATGTCGACCGCATGATTCGGATCGTCCGCCGCCGCCAGCACGCCGAAGTTCGACGCCACATGCACCAGGCAGGAATCGAGGAAGGAACCGTCCATGCGGCTGATCTGCGCACAGATGTCGGACAGCGTCATCGCCGGCTTCTGGTCAGACACGTACAGCGTCGCATCGCCGAACTGACCGTGCAGGTCGATCAGCAGCACCTTCTTGTCGGCCAGCGCGGCCAGCGCGTAGCCGAAGTTGGTCGACAAAAAAGTCGCGCCGCTGCCGCCTTTGCAGGAGATGAAGGCCAGCACTTTGCCATCGCGCATATGGCTGACGCCGGCCGCCACCTCGATGCGGTCCATCGCCTCGTGGAAGGCGCGGTGCACCAGCGGTAGCGGCAACACCTCGCGCATGCCGGCGCGCATGGCGCGTATCAGCAGGTCCTGCTGCGGTTCGCGCGTCAGCAGCATGAAGGATGCCGCCGGATAAAGCTTGCCCAGGCGGTCCACCAGTTCCGCCTCCTCTTCCGAGACATCGCTGGCATCGAAGATCACCAGTTCAGGAAGTTCCGGCAGCGGGCGCTCCACCGCGTCGCGCAGGCCGTTGCGCGACGCCACCAGTTGCACGCCGGGCATGCGCGCCGATCCCTGTGCGGCGACTTCGGCATGCAGCAGGCTGTCCCTGCTGATCATCAGTGCTTTCATGATCGCTCCTCACTTTGCGCCGCTGACGCCGATGGTGAACGATGACGGCTGCGCCGCCGCTTCGCTGCTGGCCTTTTGATAGCGTTCATATGCGGCGCGCGCGGCGTGGCCATCCATGCCGGCCACCGGATCGAGATTGCGCGCCGCCTCCGGCTCGATGATTTGCCGCGCCAACGTCACGCGCGCGCTTTCGCCGAAGTGCCGGTCCCATTGCGGCGTGGAGGAAGGCGGCTGTAACGCGCAGGCGGTCAACATGCACGCCGCTGGCAAGCTGAATAGGTATCGCATGATCGTTTCCTGTCTATTTGTGTTCGGTGGCCTGGGCCGGCGGCCCTTCCATCCGGCCGCCGATGAAAAGTTCGGTGCGGCTTGGCGTGGTGACGCTGTCGGTCGGCAGCTTGTAGTCGGCCTGCAGCGGCTTCACCAGGTGCGGTGTGACGACGAACAGCAGTTCGGTGCGGTCCTGCTGGAAGTCCGTGCTGCGGAACAGCGCACCCAGTACCGGCAGTTCGCCCAGCACCGGCAGGCCGTGGATATTGGTGGTCTGGTTATTCTTTATCAGCCCACCGATGGCAAAGCTTTGACCATCGAACAGCTCCACCGTGGTGGCCGCGCGCCTGGTCGTGATCAGAGGTAGAACCGAGGTGCCCGAGAAGCCGGCCGCCGAGATGCCTATGCCCTCGCGCGACAGTTCCGACACTTCCGGCGCCACGCGCAGATTAATGCGGCCGCCGGCCAACACGGTCGGCGTGAAGCGCAGGCCGACGCCGAACTCCTTCTCGTCCAGCGTGACCTTGTTGTTGTCCTGTGCGACCGGAACGAAGATCTTTCCGCCCGCAAGGAAGCTGCCTTCCTGGCCACTGATCGCCATCACCGTCGGCTCGGCCAGGATGCGGATCATGCCGTCCTGCTTGTCGGCGGCGATGCCGGCGTGGTTGCCGCCTGCCTTGCCGATGTTGAGCAAGCCTTTCAGCGTGCCGCTTAAAAAATTCGACGTCAGCGTGCTGCTCCAGCTGCCGCCGCCGAAATTCACGGTCAGGCCGGCTTCGAGCTTGTCCAGCAGCGTCTTGGAGACTTCGGCGATTTTCACCTCGAGCATCACCTGCTGCGGTGCGCTGATGTTGAGGAAGTTGACGATGCGCGTGCTGCCACCCCCCGCACTTGGCGCCACCGCGCCGCCCATGCCTTTGTCCCCCTTGGCCGCCTCCAGCGCCTGCGCCGGGCGGCGCACAAAGGCGGCCGCCAGCTCCAGCACGCGCGCGGCGGTTTGCGCATCGTCCACCATGCCGCTGATGACCAGCGTATCGCCGGCGGCACTGACGCGAATGTCCTTCTGTTCCGGCATCAGCGCCGCCAGCGACGCCTGCAGCGCGCCCGGATCGATGCCGACCACCACCTCGATCACGTTGCACATGCCGCTGCGGCCCTGCACGATCATATTGCTGGTGCCGATATCAACGCCGACCAGGTACAGCGTGTCCGGCGCCACCAGCATGGCCTGCAGCACGGCCGGATTGCCGACGCTGCGCGCCTGCACCGCTTCCGGCATGCGCATCAGCGTGGACTTCCCCAGCTGCAGCGTCATATTGCCCGGCGTCGCCGCCTGGCCGCTGCAGCGCAAGCTTGCGCCATCGGCGCCGGCCGCGGCCGGCGTCCCCGCGGAAGCGGCCTGGGTGCCGGCAGCCATCGCCAGCAGCAGCACTGCGCATAGTTGAGTATTCATGGTCCACTCACAGGCATTCCTGCGTGCGCTGAACGCCTGCGATCACGCCGATGCAGGCACGTGATCGCGGAGCGGCTTGCGCCAGCTGGGGGGGCGGCTTGACGGCCACTGGGGCCGCCGCCACCTGCACGGCCGGCTCGGGCCGGACCGGCGCCATGCCGAGCAGGCTGGTCTTGGTTGCGCCGCCGGTCACGCCGGGGCGCGGATCGACCTGGTTGCGCAGCACCAGCGACAGGGTGCCGACGCTGCGCGCGAGATCGATATTTTCAGCCTGCGCCGGCGTCACCTCCAGCGTGACGGCGTTGACCACGCGCGGCTTGGTCTCGTCGCGGCCCACTTCCTGCGCCACCGCCAGCACCAGTATCCGTTCCAGCACGATCTTCGAAATCGCATTCTCGTTGCCGCCCGCCGCCGATTGGGTGTTGACGATGATGTCGACGAAATTACCCGGCAGCGCGAAGCCGGCCACGCCCACCACGTCGTTGACGCGCACCGTGATCGCGCGCTTGCCCTCGGTGATCAGCGCCGACAGGCCGCCCAGCGTGCCGGCCGGCGCCAGCTTGGCTTCGCTCAGCGGCTCGTCGCGCAGCACGCTGGTTTTCAGCACGCGGCCCACCAGTTTGGAGGCGTCGCGCAGCGCGCCGCGCGGCAGGTTGTCGGCCGGCCAGTCCAGCGGCTTGAGCATCTCCGGCGTCAGGCGCTGGCCGAGGTTGACGTCGACCGCCGCGACGATGATCTTGTTGGCCGACGTCGGCGACTGCCGCAGCAGCCAGCGCGAGGCCATCACCACCGCCGCCAGTCCGAGCACGATGGCCAGCGCCATCATCAACAGTGCGCGCTTGTTGTTCATAGGATGTGCTGCTGCAGATGGTCGATGGCGTCGGCGCTGTCGTCAACGCCGGGCGGCAGCGGTTCGGCGGTCGCGAACATGCTGGTCCAGGCCTGGTCCAGCGCGGCGACGGTCAGCCGCGCCGGCTCGCCGAGGAAGCCGGCGAAATCGGCGACGCGGCCGATGATCTCGCGCGGGTAGCATGCCAGCAACGGCAGGCCGCTGCCCGCATGCAGGTCGTCGACCAGGTAGCGCAGCGCGGCATCGTCGAACGCCACGCCGGCGGTCAGGCACTGCTGGCGAAACAAGGTGCGATAGCTGGCGGCGCCCAGCGGCCCGACCGGAATCTTGTAGCCGACGCGGCGCAGCGCCGGCGCGTCGAACAGCGCTTCCGGCGCCAGGCTGGCGACGAACACCAGTTGCAAGCGGCACGGCACGCTGAAGTGGTAGCCGCCCACCAGCGACAACTGGCTGCGCTCCAGCTCCCGCGCCTGCGAGAAGCGGTTCAGAAGATCGGCGGCGGCCATGCGCTGGCGCCCCAGGTCGTCGACGATCAGCATGCCGTTGTTGGCCTTCAGCTGCGGCGGCGAGCGATAGCAGCCGCTATGACTGTCCGGCTGCATATCCAGCATGTCCGCGCTCAGGTCCGCGTCCAGCGCCACCACGGGCCGCTGGCACAACAGCCAGCGCGGATCGCTGCTGCGCTGATCCTGCAGGTGGCGCAACTGACGCAAATGCTGCGGCGACGGCGCGCGGTGCAGCAGCGCGTCGTACACCTGCACGATCTCCTGTCCCACCGCCAGCGCATGCGGCACAGCGATCACGCCCTGCAGCAGCGTGCCGAGGCGGCGCGCCAGCACCGACTTGCCGCTGCCCGATGGCCCATGCAGCAGCACCGTGCGGCCGGCGTGCATGGCCGCGCCCAGCATGCGCTGCACGGCGGGACTGAGAAAATCGTCGGAGAACTCGACCGCCAGTTCGTCGGCGCACGGCAGCGGCGCAAGGCCGGCCTGGCGTTCCACCATGGCGCGGTAGGCTTCCAGCGTCACCGGCGCCGGTCCGACGTAGGGACAGCGATCCAGCCAGGCGCTGGCGCGCTGCTTGCCGCCCGCCGTCAGCTGGTACTGCACGTCGATGTCGGATTCGCCGCGCCACGCCACCTCCACCAGGTGCTCGGCGACCATGAATTCCAGCGCCTCGCGCAGCACGTTGATCGACAGGTGCAGGCGCGTGGTCAGCACCGGCAGGTGGCTTTTGCCGCCGATGAAAATGGCCTTGGCGATCAGCTCGACGATCAGCTGCAGCTGCAGGCCGGTCTCGCGCACCGATTTCGGTTGCGGCGGCAGCACGCCGGCGGCGTCGGCATCGGTGGCGGGGGGAAACGATTCGACGGCTAGCATGAGCATCTCCAGCGAAGAAATTACGTTGAGGAATCAAGTCTATCGGGCCATGCTTTGGGGACATTGACGCGCAGCAAATACGCGGCGGGACGGCGCTCAGCGATGCGCCAGCGCCACAACCACCATCGTCGCCAGCGCCACCGCCAGGCCGTACGGCACGCCGCCGATGCTCGTGCCCGGCGCCAGCGGCACCGGCTGCAGCGGCACGCCCAGGCTGCGCAGCAGCAACGGCTTACCGATCTGTACGAGATTGCGCCAGCCGTCGCGCCGGCGGCCGCTGCACAACAACATCAGCAAGGCCATCACGCCGCCGATGATGTAGGCCAGCACGGCGACCTGCAGCGCGTCGGCGGGACCGCCAAAGGCGCCGACCATGGCCATCAGCTTGACGTCGCCGGCGGCCATGCCGCGCAACAGGTACAGCGGCAGGAATAAAAAAAAGCCGGCCAAGGTGCCGGCCAGCCATTGCGATGCGGGCGCCCACGGCTGCCCGCTCAGCATGTGCAGGAGCAGCGCCAGCAGCAGCCCGCTCAGGATCAGCACATTGGGAATCTTGCGCATGGCCAGATCCGTCACGGCCGCTTGCGCGACCAGGCAGATCAGGATCATTTCGATGGCGTTCAGCATGGCGGCTCTCCGGAGTAGGCTTTCCAGCCCGGTTGCGGCTGGAAAGCCTGGGCGATGACTACGAGAGCTTGGCCGCGATGGCGGTGAAAGCCGTCTGCAGCGCCGTCGTCAACGTGCCGAAGATCGCCACCACCGCCGTCACCATCGTTGCCGCGATCAGGCCGTATTCAATGGCCGTGATCCCCTCCTCGTCGTACGCGAACACCTTTGCAGCTGCAATAAGCGAGTTCATGATTTACTCCCAAGTTGAGTCCATAAAAATACCCCTGGCGCGGGCGGGCGGCCTGCCATGCCGCCGTTACCGCGCCATTGGGTTCACTATACGGATCGCAGCTTTGCGGGAGTTGACGTGAGACAAGTTTTCCGTGTGGAATTATTTCAAACTGTGGAGGAAAATATGCGTCCCGGACACACATCACGGCTGGCTTATGTCAAACTGCATCAGATTTCGGCCCGGTACGCTGGAGCAAGCCGCCAGCTGTCGGAAAAAGGTTGCATTCAGTTGCAAGGAAAGTTCTTTTTCGCACACATGAATTGCCTAGATTGCAAAAAGCTATTATCCTGCTTAGCTGTTCTTTGGAAAGGCCTCGTGTTGCAGTTCACAGTGCGCCTGACTATCAAAGATATTGGCTTGATAGGCGTGAACAAAACGTGGCAAGGCGCAATGGTTGTGTGATTATTTTCCAGAGAAGAAAATGGATTCCCTACTGAAACACATGGTGGACATGACCGGCCACCGCGATCACACGATGCTCGACATCTCCGTGATCTCGGCGGTGCAGGAGCTTGCCCACGCCAGTCAGGCCCGCGTGCTGACGCTGGCCACAGTGAGGGGCAAGATTTTTGTCCGGCCGCGCGCCGTCATCAACGCCGGCGAAGCCGCGCGCATGGTCGACACCACAGACCTGCACAATCCCGGCGAGCCGATCGAGAACACGCCGGCGCTCGCCAAATGCATCGCAAACCACGAATCGGGCGCCGACGTCGCCAACGAGGCCGGCGAGCACACGCTGTGGCTGCCGATCTGGCTCGGCGACAAGGCCGACACCTGCCTGGAAATCGTCAACCCGACGCCGTACACCAGCGACACCATCCACATCATCGGCGGCATCGTCAGCGTCTACCGCAACTTCCAGAACCTGCTGGACTACAGCGAACGCGATTCGCTGACCGGCCTGCTCAACCGCAAGACCTTCGACGACCAGCTGGCCAAGATGCTGGCCGCGTCCACCGAACAGGACGCGCTCACGCTGCCGGGCGAGCCCGAGCGCCGCGCCCACCACGACCAGGAAAAGCAATGGCTGGCGGTGGTCGATGTCGACCATTTCAAGCATGTTAACGACCGTTTCGGCCATTTATATGGCGATGAGGTGCTGATCCTGATCGCCAACCTGCTCACCTCGTCGTTCCGCGCGCAAGACCGCGTGTTCCGTTTCGGCGGCGAGGAATTCGTCGTGCTGCTGCGCTCCACCACGCTGGACCACGCCAAGAAGATCATCGACCGCTTCCGCGTCAACGTGGCGTCGCATGATTTCCCGCAAGTGGGCAAGGTGACGGTGAGTGTGGGCTTCGTCAGCATCAGCGCGCTGGAAGCGCCGGTGATCATCCTGGGACACGCCGACCAGGCGCTGTACTACGCCAAGAGTCACGGCCGCAACCTGGCCTGCCACTACGACGAGCTGGTCGACGGCGGACTGCTGCAGACCATCGCCTCCAACGATACCGCCGAATTCTTCTGACTATTAAGCTGTTTCAAGCTGAGCGCGGCGAGGAGCCGCAACCAGGCAGCGGTCAGCTTGAAGCGGCTTAAGCCAGGGTCAGGAAGCGCATCGGGTCTACATTCCACTTGCCCGGCGATTCGTGGCCGACGATCTTGTCGCCGCCGCCAAAACCCAGTCCGCGCGACAAATCGACGGTTTCCGGCTTGATGTAGAGATTTTTCTTGGTGTTGAAGAAAACATTGACCTTGGGCGCCAGCAGATTGGTTTCGTGTGGTTCAATCACCACACCCAGGCGTCCCGACTCCAGCATCACCATCGTGCCGACCGGGTAAATGCCGACGCAACGCATGAATTCCTGGGCGAACTGCGGGTTGAAGTGGAACTTGCTCCACTCATAAATCTTGCGCAACGCCGCCGCCGCCGACATGCCCTTGTGATAGCAGCGATCGGCCGTGATCGCGTCATAAACGTCGACGATCGCCGCCATCTGCGCCAGCTCGCTGATCTCGTCGGCAGCCTGCTTGTTCGGATAGCCGCTGCCGTCGCGGCGTTCGTGGTGATGCAGCGTGATATCGAGCGGAATCGGGCCGATCTCCGGCGATTGCAGCAGGATCTTGTAACCATCTTCGGGATGGCGCTTGATGATCGCGAATTCCTCGTCCGTCAGCGGGCCCGGTTTGTTCAGCACCGCATCCGGCACCAGCGCCTTGCCGGTATCGTGCAGCAGGCCGCCCAGGCCGGCCTGATGAGTGGTTTCGGCGTCGATACCGCGCGAGCGGCAGAATGCAACCAGCAGCGTACAGACGCTAACGGAGTGCAAAAAGGTGTAATCGTCCTTGTTCTTGATCCGCAGCAGCCCCACCAGCGCGCCCGGATTGCGCAGGATGGATTCGGTGATGTTCTGCACCACCGGCTGCACATGGTCCAGTTCGATGGCCTTGCCGAGGCGGGCGTCCTGCATCACCGTGCGCACCAGCGTCGACGCCTGGTGGCGGATCTGCACCGCGCGTTTCATCTCCTCGCCCAGCGATACCCGGGTAACCACGGGCGTCTTGGCGGCGATCTCGACGATTTCGCGTTCGGTCGCCGCTTGCGCCTCAGCCAGGGTTGGCGCATCCTGCACGTCCAGGCCCTTGGAGCTGTCTATGACAACGTCGTGGATGCCGGCGTGCACGATCTTGCGGATTTCATCTTCGCTGGACAGCAGGAACCGGTTGCGAACAAATGGATGGGTCATCCAGTCGCAGCTCAGATCATGTATGTACATGCCCACTTTCAGCTGGGAGGAGTCGACTTTCTTTAGCATACAGTACCCACAATATGAGAGGCTGAACTGGACAGCGGAAGGGCTGACTTTAGTATAACAAATAGTTTCCTATCGGGATTAAATTTACAGGTGCTACCATCTGTTTGTCCACGCTAACAACGTCACCTATATATGGAATTACGCCAACTTCGTTACTTTGTTGCCATAGTCGATCACGGCTCGCTGTCGCGCGCCGCGCTGGTGCTGCATGTTGCACAACCGGCACTGACGCAACAGTTGCGACAGCTGGAAGAGGAGCTGGGCGTGCAGCTGCTGCACCGCTCCGCCCAGGGCGTGTTGAGCACCGACGCCGGCAAGATTTTTTATGAGCATGCGCAAGCCATCCTCAAGCAGGTGGCCGACGCCCGCTCGGCTGTCGCGCAATCGACCGAACGGCCCAGCGGCAGCGTCACGCTGGGGCTGCCGCACAGCATCTCCGGTGCGCTGGCCCTGCCGCTGCTGACCGCCGCGCGCACCCAATATCCGGAAATCACGCTGCAGCTGACCGAGGAGCTGACCGGCAACCTCAGCGAGCAGCTGAAATCGGGCCGGGTCAACCTGGCGGTGCTGTTCGACGACGGCCAGCTGGCCCAGTTTGCCACCACCCCGCTGGTGGAGGAAGAGCTGCGCTTCATCTGCCGCGCGGACGCGCCTTATGCACAAAGTGAGCAAGCGCTCACACTGGCGCAAGCCTTGCAGACCACGCTGATCCTGCCCGGCCTGCAGCACGGCGTCCGGCCGCGCATCGAAAGCATGGCGCGCGACGCCGGGCTGACGCTGAGCAATGTGATCGAGATCAATTCCATCGCCATCCTCAAGTCCGCCATCCTGGCCGGCATGGGCGCCACCATCCTGCCGTCGGCGCCGGTGCTGGACGAGCTCGAACGCGGCGCCATGCGCGCCCACCGCATCCACAGCCCGTCGATTTCGCGCACCGTGGTGTTGTGCGCGTCCAAGAATATTCCGCTGACCAACGCCGCGGCGGCGGTCAGCCGGCTGGTGCAGCATGTCAGCCGCCAGCTATGCGCCGGCAACACCTGGCCGGGTGCGACCGTCATCGCCTGAGTCATCACTTTTTCTTATACCCCCATCGGCAATCCGTATTTCCGTATACGTCAAGCAGCGCCCATACTTCGCTACAAAGCGGATTTTTTAAGCCTAAAATATCTGTATTGCCGCTAACCATGCGGCCCATGGCCTGATCCTGGCGCGCCTACCCGGCGCCACCAAGTTTGGGCGCAATCTGACACAAAAACGGAGACACCACCATGCCCGATACCACGGCACACGGCCCTGCAACGTCCGCAGGCGACGACATCCCTTCCCGCCTCACCAGCGTAAGCCTCGACGACAAATACACCGCGACCAAGGGCGACATTTTCCTGTCCGGCATCCAGGCGCTGGTGCGCCTGCCGATGATGCAGCGCGTGCGCGACCAGGCCGAGGGCCTGAACACGGCCGGTTTCATCTCCGGTTATCGCGGTTCGCCGCTGGGCGGCCTGGATGAAAACCTGTGGAAGGCCAAGCCGCACCTGGAAGCGCATCACGTGCAGTTCGTGCCGGGCGTGAACGAGGATCTGGCGGCGACCGCCGTCTGGGGCTCGCAGCAGGTCGACCTGATCGGCGAGGCCAAGTACGACGGCGTGTTCGCCATGTGGTACGGCAAAGGCCCGGGCGTGGACCGCTGCGGCGACGTGTTCAAGCACATGAACCACGCCGGCACCTCGAAACACGGCGGCGTGCTGCTGGTGGCCGGCGACGACCACGGCGCCTATTCGTCGACGCTGCCGCACCAGTCGGACCATTTGTTCTCGGCCTCGATGATCCCCGTGCTGTACCCGTGCAATGTGCAGGAATACCTGGACCTGGGCATCCACGGCTGGGCCATGTCGCGCTTCTCCGGCTGCACGGTGGCGTTCAAGGCGCTGGCCGACACGGTCGAATCGTCGGCCTCCGTCGACGCCGATCCGTTCCGCGTCGAAGTCAAGATCCCGCACGATTTCGTCATGCCGGAAGGCGGCCTGAATGCGCGTTTGTCCAGCATTCCGCTGGGCCAGCAGGCGCGCAATCAGGAAGCGCTGATGCAGGACTACAAAATCTACGCCGCGCTGGCCTATGCGCGCGAGAACAAACTGAATCACACCACCATCACCAGCCCGAACGCCAAGCTGGGCATCATCGCCTCCGGCAAATCCTACCTGGACGTGCTGGAAGCGCTGGAAGAACTGGGCATCGACGAGAAGATGGCGGCCGAGGTGGGCCTGCGCCTGTTCAAGGTCGCGATGCCATGGCCGCTGGAACCGGACAGCGTGCGCGAATTCGCGCAGGGTCTGGACGAGATCCTGGTGGTCGAGGAAAAGCGCCAGATCGTCGAATACCAGCTGAAGGAACAGCTGTACAACTGGCGCGACGACGTACGTCCGCGCGTGATCGGCAAGTTCGATGAAAAAGGCGAATGGGTCGCTCCGCGCGGCGAATGGCTGCTGACGTCCAAGGCCGACTTCTCGGTCTCGCAAGTGGCGCGCGTGATCGCCTCGCGCGTCAAGCGCCTGATCTCCGACCCGGTCACCTGCGACCATATCAAGGCCCGTCTGACCTTCCTCGACGCCAAGGACGCGGTACTGAAGAAGGCCATCAGCACGCCGTTCCGCCCGGCCTTCTACTGCTCCGGATGTCCGCACAACACCTCGACCAAGGTGCCGGAAGGGAGCCTGGCATTGGCCGGCATCGGCTGCCACGTGATGGCGACCTCGATCTACCCCGAGTTCAACAAGCTGACCACGCACATGGGCGGCGAAGGCGCGCCATGGATCGGCCAGGCCGCGTTCTCGAAGATCCCGCACGTGTTCCAGAACCTGGGCGACGGCACCTACTTCCACTCCGGCTACCTGGCGATCCGCGCCGCCGTGGCGGCCAAGGTCAACATGACCTACAAGATCCTGTACAACGACGCCGTCGCGATGACGGGCGGCCAGCCGGTCGACGGCATCACCTCGGTGCCGATGATCGCGCAGCAGATGGCGGCCGAAGGCGTCAAGCGCATCGCACTGGTGACCGAAGACCTGAACCGCTACACCGACCGCAGCGCGCTGCCATCCATCGTCAGCCTGCATGACCGCAAGGACATGGACGCGGTGCAGCGCGAGCTGCGCGAAATCGGCGGCGTGTCGGTGCTGATCTACGACCAGACCTGCGCGGCCGAGAAGCGCCGGCGCCGCAAGAAAGGCGAGTTCCCCGACCCGGCCAAGCGCATGGTCATCAACGAAGCCGTCTGCGAAGGCTGCGGCGACTGCGGCATCCAGTCCAACTGCACGTCGATCCTGCCGAAGGAAACGGAATTCGGCCGCAAGCGCACCATCGATCAATCGTCGTGCAACAAGGACTACTCGTGCGTGAAGGGCTTCTGCCCGAGCTTCGTCACGGTCGAAGGCGGATCGCTGAAGAAGACAAAAACTGGCGTGACCAAGGATAACGCCGACGACGGCTTCGGCCCGCTGCCGGAACCCGTGCTGCCGTCGTGCGACCAGCCGTACAACATCCTGATCAACGGCATCGGCGGCACCGGCGTGATCACCGTCGGCGCCTTGATGGGCATGGCCGCGCACCTGGAAGGCAAAGGCGCGTCGGTGCTGGACATGACCGGCATGTCGCAGAAAAACGGCTCGGTCACCTCGCACGTCAAAGTGGCGAAGACCCCGGCCCACCTGCGCGCGCAACGCATCGCCACCGGCGAGGCGGACGTGATCCTCGGCTGCGACATGCTGACCGCCGGCGCCGCCGACGCGGTATCGAAGATGCGTCCAGGCCGCACGCTGGCCGTGATCAACCTGCACGAGCAGCCGCCCGGCACCTTCGCGCAGAACGCCGACTGGCAGTACCCGGTGGCCGAAGTGCGCGCGCTGATCGAGGAGTCGGTCGGCGCCGGCGCCGCCGATTTCATCGACGCCACCAAGCTGGCCACCGCGCTGATGGGCGACTCGATCGCCGCCAACCTGTTCATGCTCGGCTACGCATGGCAGAAAGGCCGCATCCCGCTGAGCGAAGCCTCGCTGCTGCGAGCGATCGAGTTGAACGGCGTCGGCATCGCGTCGAACAAGAAGAGCTTCCTGTGGGGCCGCCGCGCCGCCGTGGACCTGAAGCGCGTGGAACGCGTCGCGACGCCGGCGCAAGCCATCGTCGTGCAGATGCCGCAAAGCCTGGAGAATGTCCTGGCCAAGCGCGTCGAGTTCCTGACCGCCTACCAGAACGCCGCCTACGCCTCCACCTACGAGCAGTTGGTATCGCAGGTGCGCGCCAAGGAAACCGCGCTGGGCCTGGGCAACAAGCTGTCCACCGCCGTCGCCAGGTACTACTTCAAGCTGATGGCCTACAAGGACGAATACGAAGTGGCGCGCCTGTACACCGACGGCCGTTTCGTCGAGCAGCTCAAGCAGCAGTTCGAGGGCAGCTTCTCGGTCAAGTTCAACCTGGCGCCGCCGATGTTCGCCAAAAAGGACGCCAAGGGCCACCTGGTCAAGGCGGAATTCGGTTCGTGGATGTGGAGCGCGTTCAAGCTGCTGGCCAAGTTCAAGGGCCTGCGCGGCGGCGCGTTCGACATTTTCGGCTACACCGAGGAGCGCAAGATGGAACGCGCGCTGATCGCCGAGTACCGCGAGATGGTTGTCGCGCTGATGGACAAGCTGACGCCGGAAAACCACGCGGTGGCCGTCGAACTGGCCGGCCTGCCGGAAAAAGTGCGCGGCTTCGGCCACGTGAAGGAAAAGGCCGTCGCCACCTTCCGTACCGAGAAAACCCGCCTGCTGGCGCAATTCAGCCAACAGCGCGCCGCATAATTCGCTTGACTTGACGTTAACGTAAACGTCATATAATGAAGAAAAGCATAAGGGACACCATGAACGACCTCTCCGCTCCGAAAATTACCGCCGTGCCGGACCAGCCGCGCCTGAACAACAAGGTCCGTTTCGTTACGGCCGCCTCGCTGTTCGACGGCCACGACGCCTCGATCAACATCATGCGCCGCATCCTGCAGTCGAACGGCGTGGAAGTGGTCCACCTGGGCCACAACCGCTCGGTCGACGAAGTGGTGACCGCCGCACTGGCCGAAGATGTGCAAGGCATCGCCATCTCCAGCTACCAGGGCGGCCACGTCGAATACTTCAAATACATGATCGACCTGCTGCGCCAGCGCGGCGGCGCGCACATCAAGGTGTTCGGCGGCGGCGGCGGCGTGATCGTTCCCGACGAAATCGCCGACCTGCATGCCTACGGCGTGACCAAGATCTTCAGCCCGGAAGACGGCCAGCGCATGGGCCTCGTCGGCATGATCCAGTGGATGGTGCAGCAGTGCGACATCGACCTGTCCCAGTACTCGCCGACGTCGCTGGCGCCGCTGAAGGATGGCGACATCGCCGAACGCCACCGCCCGCTGGCCCAGTTGATCACCGCGCTGGAAAATGAAAAAGCCTCCCCCGCCCTGCGCGCCGAGCTACTGGCGGCCGCCGAAGGCCTGGCCGTGCCCACGCTGGGCATCACCGGCACCGGCGGCGCCGGCAAATCCTCGCTGACCGATGAACTGATACGCCGCATCCGCCTCGACCAGGGCGACTCGGTCAACATCGCCATCATCTCGATCGACCCGTCGCGCCGCAAATCCGGCGGCGCGCTGCTGGGCGACCGTATCCGCATGAACGCGATCAATCCGTGGAACGGCCAGGCCCGTGTCTTCATGCGCTCGCTGGCCACGCGCGAAGCCGGTTCCGAAATCTCGCAGGCACTGCCGGACGTCATCGCAGCCTGCAAGGTCGCCGGCTTCGACCTGGTGATCGTCGAAACCTCCGGCATCGGCCAGGGCGACGCCGCCATCGTGCCGCACGTCGACGTCTCCATGTACGTGATGACGCCGGAATTCGGCGCCGCCTCGCAGCTGGAAAAAATCGACATGCTCGATTTCGCCGACTTCATCGCCATCAACAAATTCGACCGCAAGGGCTCGCAGGACGCATTGCGCGACGTCGCCAAGCAGTACCAGCGCAACCGCGAACTGTGGAGCAAGCGTCCGGAAGAAATGCCGGTCTACGGCACGCAGGCGTCGCGCTTCAACGACGACGGCGTGACCTCGTTGTACCAGGGCCTGCTGCCGAAGCTGGCGCAATTCGGCCTGCAGGCCAGGCCGGGCAAGCTGGCGCCGGTGGACGTGCGCTTCTCCAGCGGCAAGCACGTCATCGTGCCGCCGGCGCGCGCGCGCTACCTGGCGGAGATCGCCGACACCGTGCGCGGCTACCACCGCTTCACCCGCAAGCAGGTGACGCTGGCGCGCGAACGCCAGCAGCTGACCGAATCCAAGCGCATGCTGGCCATAGCCCACAAGACCGCCGACTTCGCGGTTGAGCTGAATGAGTTGATCGCCGAGCGCGATGCGGAAATGGACGGCGGCGCCAAGAAACTGCTGGCCCAGTGGCCGGACATGCAGGCCGCCTACGCGGGCGATGACTACGTCGTCAAAATCCGCGACAAGGAAATCCGCACTCGACTGATCCAGCACACGCTGTCCGGCACCAAGATCCGCAAGGTATCCTTGCCGCGCTATGAAGACCACGGCGAAGTGCTGCGCTTCCTGATGCTGGAAAACGTGCCGGGCTCGTTCCCGTTCACGGCCGGCGTGTTCGCCTTCAAACGCGAAGGCGAAGACCCGACCCGCATGTTCGCCGGCGAAGGCGACGCCTTCCGCACCAACCGCCGCTTCAAGCTGGTCTCGACCGGCATGGACGCCAAGCGCCTGTCCACCGCCTTCGATTCGGTGACCCTGTACGGCGCCGATCCCGCGCTGCGTCCGGACATCTACGGCAAGGTCGGCAACTCCGGCGTATCGATCGCCACGCTGGACGACATGAAGGTGCTGTACGACGGCTTCAACCTGTGCAGCCCGAGCACCTCGGTCTCGATGACCATCAACGGCCCCGCGCCGACCATCCTGGCGATGTTCATGAACACCGCCATCGATCAGCAGGTTGAGAAGTTCGTCGAAGAGAACAAGCGCCAGCCGAGCGCCGACGAAGCGGCCAAGATCAAGGACTGGGTACTGCAGAACGTGCGCGGCACCGTGCAGGCCGACATCCTGAAGGAAGACCAGGGCCAGAACACCTGCATCTTCTCCACCGAGTTCTCGCTGAAGGTGATGGGCGACATCCAGGAATACTTCGTCCACCACCAGGTGCGCAATTTCTATTCGGTGTCGATCTCCGGCTATCACATCGCCGAAGCGGGCGCGAATCCGATCTCGCAGCTGGCGTTCACGCTGTCGAACGGCTTCACCTTTGTCGAAGCCTATCTGGCGCGTGGCATGCACATCGACGACTTCGCGCCCAACCTGTCGTTCTTCTTCTCGAACGGCATGGACCCGGAATACACTGTGCTGGGCCGCGTGGCACGCCGCCTGTGGGCCGTGGCGATGCGCGACAAGTACGGCGCCAACGACCGTTCGCAGAAACTCAAGTACCACGTGCAGACCTCGGGCCGTTCGCTGCACGCGCAGGAAATCGACTTCAACGACATCCGCACCACGCTGCAGGCGCTGATCGCGATCTACGACAACTGCAACTCGCTGCATACCAACGCCTACGACGAAGCGATCACCACGCCGACCGACGAATCCGTCCGCCGCGCGCTGGCGATCCAGCTGATCATCAACCGCGAATGGGGTCTGGCGAAGAACGAGAACCCGAACCAGGGATCGTTCATCATGGAAGAGCTGACCGACCTGGTGGAAGAAGCCGTGCTGCAGGAATTCGAACGCATCGCCGAACGCGGCGGCGTGCTGGGCGCGATGGAAACCGGCTACCAGCGCGGCAAGATCCAGGAAGAGTCGATGCTGTACGAGCACCAGAAACACGACGGCACCTTGCCCATCATCGGCGTCAACACCTTCCGCAATCCGAAGGCGACGGGCGAGCCGCAGAAGATCGAACTGGCGCGTTCCACCGACGACGAAAAGCAATCGCAGCTCAAGCGCCTGGAAGACTTCCACGCCCGCAACGCGGAGGCATCGCCGGCAGCCCTGGCAGCCCTGCAGCAGGCGGCCATCGACAACGCCAACGTGTTTGAGAAGCTGATGGACGCGGTGCGTGTCTGCTCGCTGGGCCAGATCACGACCGCGTTGTTTGAGGTCGGCGGCCAGTACCGCCGCAATATGTAAGACCAGGCAGTCAGCCGACGGTGGGACCGACAGTGGAGCCGGGCAGCAGAACCGGCTGCCACAATTCCTGCAGTTCGCCAGCGGGCTTGCCATCCACCAGCTCCATCAGCATGGCGATCATGCGGGCGCCGGCCTTGTGTGGGTCGGGCTGGTCGATGGTGGTGACGTTGGCGCCGGCCAAGGTGTCGGCCATATTGCCCCAAACGATGAGCGATATCTCCTTGCCGATGTCGATGCCGGCATCGAGCAGCGCGCGCACGGCGCCTACGCCAGACAGATGATTGTCGACGATGACGGCCGTCGGCCGCGGCGAACATGCCAGCAACTGCTGCATCGCCTGGTAGCCGCTGCGGCGGTCCAGCGTATTGTCGATCAGGTGGCGCGGATCGGCGCTCAGGCCCGCCGCGGACATCGATGCGATGAAGCTGTCCTTGCGCTGGCGGGCGAAGTTCAATTCCAGCGGTGCGCTGATCAGGGCCACGCGCTGGTGGCCCAAGCCCAGCAAGCGCTCCATGGCCATGCGGATGCCGGCCGCGTTGTCGTAGTCGAACCACGCATATGCCGCATCGAGCTCGGTGCGGCCATGTGCGACAAACGGAAACCTGGATTTGCTCAGGAACGCGATGCGCTCGTCGCGCACCAGCGTGCGGCCCACCACCAGGCCGTCGACCCGCCGTCCGCGCACGATCTGCTGGTAGGAAGGCAGCTCGTTGGACGGCGACACCGGCGCGATGATCAGGTTTTTATTCACCTGCTCCAGCGCGGCCGACATGCCGGCCACCACGTCGAGGAACATCGGATCGCCCAGGTCCGCCGGCAGCAGCGGATAGATGATCCCGAATACGTTGGTGCGTCCCAGCGCCAGCGAACGCGCCATCGGATTGGCCTGGTAGCCGTTCTCCTTGGCCGCCTTCAGCACGCGCTCGCGCGTCCGGCCGTTGACCTCGGGGTAACCGTTTAACGCCCGGCTCACCGTGGTTTTCGACATGCCGAGTAAGTTTGCGAGGCGCTCCAGATTCATAGTAAACGATCAATGTTGACCGCTGATTATAGCGGACGGGTCGAAACCGCCACCACCGTCATCGACAGCTTTTTTGAAAAAATACAACATAATCAAGACGATAGAGATGGGCACCAGGGTCAGGTAGAAGGCGAAATGGCCGCTGAAATTGCCGAACACGTAGCCGGTGATCAGCGACCCGGTGGTGCCGCCCAGCGCCGAAAAAATCACCAGCAGGCCGGTCATCGCCGAGTGCTGGTTCTTCGGCAGGGAACTGAGCATCACCGAGTTGATGCCCGGATAGATGGGCGCCATGAACAGTCCGATCAGCGGGAACAGGAAGGTGGCCACCGGCGCGCTGGACCAACTGATGTTCGGATCGGCCACCACGTTGTGCGTCAGCGGCAGCGCCAGCAGCACCATCGCCGCCATGCCGATCACGCAGGCGTTCATCACCGGATACCAGTTCAACTTGCGCATCAACACGCCGGCCGACAGACGGCCGATCGCCAGGCAGGCGGCAAAGATGCTGGTCACCTGCACGCTCATCGCCGCCGGCAGCTTGAGGATTTCGTTGTTAAACGTCGGCAGCCAGGTACCCACGCTTTGCTCGATCAGCACATACAGGAACGCGGTGATGACGAACACGCACACCAGCGGCTTGCAGAACAGCTTCAGCATCGCGGCGAAATCCTGCGCGATGCCGCGGCCTGCCGGCAGCGCGGCCATGTCTTCGTTGAAGGGGGTCGTCAGCAGCAGCGCGAACGTCAGCGCGCACAGCACCGCCAGCACCCAGTAGACCTGCAGCCAGCTTTGCGACAGCGGATCGTGCGAATCGATGAAGTAGCCGAACACCCAGTAGGCGCTCAACACGCCGACCATGAAGAAGCCTTCCAGCAGATTCATGATGCTGGCGTGCTGCTTGCGGTCGGCCGCGATCAGGCCCAGCGTCGAATACACCGACACCTTGACCAGCGCGAACGACACACCGACGCAGAAGAACAACAGCTTGGTGGTGGCGAACGACGGCAGCACCGGCATCGCCACGCAGGCGGCGGTGACGACGGCCAGCCCGGTCAGCATCGCCTTCTTGTAGCCCAGGCGCGGCAGGAACGACGCCACGAGGAAGGACACCACCGCGATCGGCAAGTCCTTGAACCCTTCCAGCACGCTGGCGCTGGACTTGGTGATGCCGTAGTTGTTGATCACCTGAAGGATGACCGTGCCCACGCTATTGAGCAGGATTGCAAATACAAAGTAAATCAGAAATAGCGCAAATAGGATGCGATTGTTCTTCATGTTGCTGTCTCCATTATTTTTATGGCCGGCACGTCATTCCCGCGCAAGCGGGAATCCATGCGGCGTATGGACTCCCGCTTGCGCGGGAGTGACAACGTGCTAGTACGATTCCAGATTGAAGTCCGTCAAGCTCGTGATGACCACATCCGCCTCGGTCAGCACAAACGGATGGCCTATCCCCAGCGCGAACATGCCGGCCGACTTGATCGACGCCACGCCCGCCACCGCGTCCTCCACGCCGAGGCAGTCGGCGGGCGCCACGCCCAGTTCCCGCGCCGCCTTCAGAAAAATCTCCGGATCAGGCTTGCCGCGCGCGATGGTCGCGGCGTCCACCACGTAGTCGAATTTGTCGGTGATGCCCAACCGGCCCAGCACCGTAAAGGCGTTCTTGCTGACCGAGGCCAGGCCGATGCGCAAGCCCGCGCGCCGCACCGCGTTGAGCGCGTTGACGGCGCCCGGCAGCAGATCCGACGACGACATCGTGGAAATCAGTTCCTGATAATGCAGGTTTTTCTCGTCGGCCAGCGCCAGCTTCTCCTGCGGCGTGTACGTGCGCGACGACGACGCCAGGATCAGGTCCAGCGATCCCATGCGGTCGATGCCCTTCAGGTTCTCGTTGAAGGCCTGGTCGAAATGTACGCCCTGCGATTCCGCCAGGCTTTTCCACGCCAGGTAGTGATAGTGGGCGGTGTCGGTGATCACGCCGTCCAGGTCAAAGATAACGGCTTTAAAGCGGCTCATGAAAAACTCCTCGATTGCATCGGTTGCGACAGGGTCAGCGCGACTTGCTCGCCGCCGTGGGTAAAGTCCAGCAGCTCGCCTTGCAGCAGGCGGTAGTCCGTGCGGCCCGGCTCCACATGCACCTCCAGCAGCGCACCCTTGAAATGAATCTTGAACGTGTAGTGCTGCCACTGCCTGGGCAGCGACGGCGCGAAATGCAGTTCGCCGCCGACCACGCGCATGCCGGCGAAGCCGTACGCCACGCCCATCCAGGTGCCGGCCATCGCCGCCGTGTGCACGCCGTAGTGCGTGTTGCCGTGCGTGTCGTCCAGGTCGAGGCGCGCGGTCTCCATGAAGTAGTCGTAGGCCTTGTCCTGGTAGCCCACTTCCGCCGCGATGATGCTGAAGATACAGGACGACAGCGACGAATCGTGCGTGGTCACCGCCTCGTAGTAATCGAAGTCGCGGCGCTTGTCTTCCAGCGTGAACTGGTCGGACAACAACAACAGCGCCAGCACCACGTCCGCCTGCTTGCACACCTGGTGGCGGTAGATCACCATCGGATGATAGTTCAGCAGCAGCGGGTAGTTCTCTTTCGGCGTGTTGGCGAAATCCCACACTTTCTTCGACAGGAAGCTGTCGTCCTGCGCGTGAATTTGCAGCGCCTGGTCGTACGGAAGATTCATCAGCGACGCGGCGCGGCGCCATGCGGCCGGCTCGTTCGCGTCCAGCGCGGCGGCGGCGGCGATGCGGGCAAACTCCGCCGGCTGGCTGGCCTGCAGCTGCTCCGCGATCGATGCCGCGAAGTTCAGGTGCATGCGCGCCATCGCGTTGGTGTAGTAGTTGTTGTTGACCAGCGCCGTGTATTCGTCCGGCCCCGTCACCTGGTTGATGCAGAAGCGGCCTTCGCGGTCGTAGCTGCCGATGCCCATCCAGATGCGCGCCGTTTCCATGACGATTTCCGCGCCATGTTTGACCAGGTATTCCTGATCGCCTGTCGCTTCCATGTACAGCTTGATCGAATAGGCGATGTCGGCGTTGATGTGGTACTGCGCGGTGCCGGCCGGGAAATAGGCCGAGCACTCGTCGCCGGCGATGGTGCGCCATGGGTACAGCGCGCCGGTGGCGTGCGACATCTGGCGTGCGCGCTCGCGCGCCTTCGGCAGGCCGGCGTAGCGGTACTCCAGCAGCTTGCGCGCGATCTCCGGTTTCGAATACAGGAAGAACGGGAAGATGTAGATCTCCGTATCCCAGAAGTAGTGGCCTTCGTAGCCCTCGCCCGTCACGCCCTTGGCCGAGATGTTGGTCTTGCCGTCGCGGCCCACCGATTGCAGCAGGTGGAACTGGTTGAAGTGGATGCCTTGCTGGAGCGCGTCGTCGCCGGCGATCTGCACGTCGGCCTGCTGCCAGAAGTCGGCCAGGTACTGCTCCTGCGCCAGGCGCAGATCGTCGAAGCCTGCGGCCCTGGCGCCGGCCAGCGTGTCCTTGCTGCGCCACATCAGTTCCGTCTCGGCGTAGTCGCGCGAGGAGAAGTAGCTGCCGTACTTGGTCAGCGTGACGGCCTGGCCGGCTTGCGCGGCCAATTCATAGGTCTGCGTCAGGCGCTGCTCCACCTGCGCGATGGTGATGGTCGCATCGGCGCCGGTCAGCTCCGTATCGGTGGCGCTGACCAGCATGAAGCCGCTGTTGTGCGTACGCTGCACCAGCGCCGCGAAGCCGACATTCTGTTCATGACCGACCATGTGCAGCGACTGGCCCGAAACCGCGGAACCCACGCGCGGGTCGTCGCCGGCTTCCTGGTTCTTCACCGCGCCGTCGAGCGCCGACACCAGCCGCATGCGGCCGGCGAAGTTCAGCGGGGTCACCTCGAACTCGATCGCGAACAGGTGCTTGTTCTCGAAGCACACCAGGCGGCGGCTGTTCACCTTCACGCTGCGGCCCTGCGGCGAGGTCCACTCCACGGTGCGCGTCAGCACGCCGGTGCGGAAGTCCAGTACCCGCTCGTACGTCTGCACGGAACCGGTCAGCAGGTCGAAACGCTCGTCCTCGAGCCACAGCTCGATGCCTTTCGCGTTCGGCACATTCAGCATGAACTGGTTGACCTTGGCCAGGCCGTAAGCCGCCTCCGGATACTGGATGGGCTCCGATTCATAGAAGCCGTTCAGGTAGGTGCCGTCGAGCGAGGTGCCGGCGGGGCCGTTGTAGCCCTCCTCGCCGGTGCCGCGCAGGCCGATGTAGCCATTGCCCAGGGCGAACAGCGTCTCGTCGAGAAAATGGGAGTCGGTATCGAAGCTGGTCTCGCGGATGCACCAGGCTTCCAGGGGATAGGTGTGTTGTTGCACAGCGTATTCCTTACAAAATGCGATTCAAAGCGGTTTGAATTTTGAAAAACACCGGTTTTAGAAGGTTTTTAGCGTTTTTCAGGGGAAAGCGAAAACTAGGTCTGGCGCACCATCAAAGTGGTCGGCAGCATTTCCGAGCCGACCGGCTGGCCTTCGATCAGGCCCAACATCTTCTTGGCCAACAACACGCCGCCGTCGCGCAGATACTGGTGCACGCTGGTCAGCGGCGGCACGAAACTGGCGGCGCCGGGCGTATCGTCGTAGCCGATGACGGAGACATTCTCCGGCACCCGCAAATTCTTTTCGGCCAGCGCGCGGATCGCGCCCATGGCCAGCAGATCGCTGGCGGCAAACACGCCGTCGAAGCTGGCGCCCTTCTTTTTCAGCAGCGCCGAAATACTGTCGAAGCCCGCCTCGAAGGTGAACGCCTTGGGACGGATGATGTGCACTGCCGCCCGTCCGCCCATCGCGTCGATGAAGCCGGCGCAGCGTTCCTGCACCTCGGCGTGGTCGACGTCGCCCAGGAACACCAGCTTCTGCCGGCCCTGCGCGATGAAACGTTCGGCGGCGCTGATGCCGCCCTTCCTGTTGTCCGAGCCGACCACGATGTAGTCCATGTCCGGCTCCGGCGCGCCCCACACCACCAGCGGCATGCCGGTCTGCTGCAGGGTGCGCACCGCCTCGCCGTGCGAACCCTGGCCCAGCAGGATCAAACCGTCGGCGCCCTGCACCGGCGCGGTGTTCATCAACTGCTTGGAGGTCAGCACCACGCTGTAGCCGGCGGTCGTCAATTCCTGCGTGATGCCGCCCAACAGCTCAAGCGGATACGGATCGGACATCGGCCGGCCGCGCACGGGTGTCATTTCCACCACAACCGCCACCGAATAACTGCGGCCCATGCGCAAATTGCGCGCGCTCACGTTGAAGCGGTAGCCCTGCTCGTTGGCCAAGGTGCGGATCTTCTCGCGCGTCTCGGCCGTCACCAGCGGGCTGTCGCGCAGCGCACGGGAAACTGTGATCTTGGAGACTCCGGCCAGCTTGGCCAGGTCCTCCATTGTCAATGCCGTGTCGCTTTTTCGGGCTACGTTCTTATTCGAGGGCATCGATCGCTCATAGGGTTGAATACATGGTTGCGAACGCATTATGACAGAAATTTTTGTTTTGTCGCGAAAAATGACATCGATAACATTTTGATTGACATCGATATCATTTCTTGTTTCAATGGCTCATCTTCGCGAAAACCCGGAAGATCCAGGAGACGATTTCAGTCCAATAAGAAAGCACAGAGACCACATGAAAACCCAGAATCCGTTCTTGTTATCCGCAGTCACGGCTGCAGTCCTCACCCTCGTCAACCAGGCCGCCGCGCAAGCCCAGACCGCCGCACCGGCTGCCGAGCAGGCCACCTCCAAGGAAGTCACCGCCGAAGTCCAGCAGGTCGTCGTCACCGGCGTGGCCTCGGCGCGCGGCGTGCGCAAGGTCGATTCGGCCTTCTCGATCACCACCGCGACCGAAGAGCAACTCAAGCAAGCCTCGCCAAGCAGCACCGCCGACATCATGAAAATCGTGCCGGGCGTGTATGCGGAATCGACCGGCGGCCAGTCCGGCGCCAACATCGAAGTGCGCGGCTTCCCGTCCGGCAGCGATTCGCCGTTCGTCTCGGTGCAGCTGATGGGCAACCCGATCTACCCGCCGCCGACGCTGTCGTTCTTCGAAGGCTCGTCCGCCTTCCGCCTGGACGACACGGTCGAACGCGTTGAAGTGCTGCGCGGCGGCCCGTCCACCATCTGGTCCAACGCCCAGCCCGGCGCGACGATGAACTTCATCCTCAAGGAAGGCACGGACACGCCGGAAGGCTCGGTACGCTTCACCACCGGCACCGGCAGCCTGCGCCGCGTCGACATGTTCTACGGCGGCAAGATCAGCGACGGCTGGTACGGCTCGGTCGGCGGCTTCTACCGCAAGACCGACGGCGTGCGCGACGCCGGCTTCCCTGCCGACGACGGCCACCAGATCACCGCCACCCTGACCCGCAACCTGGACCAGGGCAAGCTGACCCTGTACGCCCGCAGCACCGACGACAAGAACGCCTTCTACACCGGCGTGCCGCTGATCTCCAGCAACGGCGGCCACACGATCAGCGAGTTCCCCGGCTTCAATCCGCTGACCGGCACCCTGATGAGCGGCGAAATGCGCAACTTCACCATCGAAGCGGCGCCCGGCAAGACGCTGACCAAGGACCTGGCGGACGGCCGCGGCCTGAAAGCCACCGTCTTCGGCGCCGATTTCGACCAGAAGATCGGCGACTGGAGCGTATCGAACAAGTTCAACCGCTTCGACGGCGACCTGAACACCAACGCCATGTTCACCGGTAACAACCCGCTGTCGATGAACGATTACCTGAAGGCCGCCATCGCCTCGGCCAACGGCAACGCGGCGACGGTCGCGGCGGCCGGCGGCAAGCTGGCCACGGCCGGCACCGCCACCTACGTCCACGGAGGCGCGGTCGACGGCAACCAGCAAGTGGTGCAGGCCGGCCTGTGGTCGGTCGAGAAGCAACTGAAGTCGTTCACCGACGAACTGCGCGTCAGCAAGGAAATCGGCAAGGACAACACCGTCACCGTGGGCGGCTACTTCGCCGACTACTCGTCGCATGACGTCTGGTACCTGGGCAACAGCCACCTGATGACGGCCGTGCCGCAAGCCAGCCTGATCAACGTGACGCTGAACAACGGCGTGGTCGTGTCGAAAAACGGTACCGACGGCAATGTGTTCTACGCGCCGGTCGCCTCGTACGACGGCCGCAACACCGCCGCCTTCGTTTCCGACGAGTGGAAAGTCAACGACCGCATCAAGGTCGACTTCGGCGTGCGCCACGAACAGCAAAAGATCAGCGGCACGATCTCCAACCTGACCTCGGCCGACACCGACAACAATCCGCTGACCGTCTACAACAACGGCACCTCGATGCCGGACGGTTCGAACACCTACCTGAGCCGCACCGACAGCGCCAACTCGTTCACCATCGGCGGCAACTACAAGCTGGCCAAGGATACGGCCGTGTTCGTGCGCGCCAACCGCGGCCACACCTTCATCTCGTTCGACGACCTGCGCGGCGCCGGCAACCAGAAGACCGCCAACGACAGCAGCATCCTGCCGACGCCCAAGGTCAGCCAGTTCGAGATCGGCTTCAAGACGGCAACGCAGCTGTACAGCGCCTACATCAACGCCTTCCACACGGAATTCGACGGTATCGCGTTCACGCAGATCCTTGCCGACGGCCGCGAGCTGCACTCGATCAGCGGTTCGAAGGGCAACGGCCTGGAATTTGAAGTGGCGGTGCGTCCCATCGAAAACCTGCAACTGGCGTTGACCGGCGATTACCAGAAATCGGAATACCGCGACAATCCTGACACCGCCGGCAAAACCGTGCAGCGCCAGCCTAAGCTGCAGTTCCGCTTCACGCCGACCTACCGCATCCCGTTCGGCGACGGCAACTCGGCCAAGATCTACGGCACCTACACCTCGATCGGCGAGCGCTGGGCCGACCAGGCCAACCAGCAATACCTGCCGTCCTACCGCACCATCGATGCCGGCGTGCTGTTCTCGCTGGGCGAGAAGATCGAAGTGCGCCTCAGCGGCACCAACCTCAACAACGAACTGGGCCTGACGGAAGGCAACTCGCGCCTGACCACCGGCGGCTCCGGTCCGATCAACGCACGTCCGCTGTTTGGCCGTACCTGGGAAGCGTCCGTGCTGTACCGCTTCTAACCTGTTCCGTCCCTCCTCACAGGCAAGGCGCAGTCAGCCTTGCCTTTTTTGTTTTTCTGGCCTAATCTGCAAGTGATCGTGCTCATCACGATTCTGCCTTACCATGCCCAGAATATTGTCGAGGGGAAATTTCGTGGCTACCGTAACGTCCGTCAGTGCGCTGCAAGCGTCGATTGCACAGGCCGAAAGGCAAGTGCAACAGGACCAGTCACGGGTAAGCCAGGATGCCAGCCGGCTGGAGCAAAGCCGCCAGCAGCTGACCAAGGATAAGGAGACGCTGAGCGATACCCAGCGCCAGAGCGATCAGGCGTCCGCGCCGCCGGTGCAGGCGGCGCCAGCCATTAATTTGAGCAATGCAATTGAAAAGCCGTCGCGCGCCGAGCAAACCCTGCCGGCCGACCTGACGCCGCCCAAGCCGCAGATCAACGCGCAGGGCGAGACCATCGGCAAGCTGATCAACGTCGTCGCCTGATCCGCCGTCATACCCGCGAAAGCGGGTATCCATAGAACTCCTGCATGGGCGCTCAGCATGGATTCCCGCTTGCGCGGGAACGACGTTGGTTCTTTACAGTGGCTGAGCAACCATTGCGGCTTCCAGCTCTTTCACCCGCTCCCACCACTTGCCGTCCGCCATAGGCAGGCGGATATCCATGGCCTGGCCGATTGCCGGCGTGGCCAGCGGCAGGCGGCGCTCGCCGGCCAGCTCGGCGATGCGGTCGAACGGATCGTGCCACGCGTGCAGCGACAAGTCGAAGGTGCCGTTATGAATCGGCAGCAGCACCTTGCCGCGCAAGTCGATATGCGCCTGCAGCGATTCCTCCGGCTGCATGTGCACGTCCGGCCACTGCGGATCGTAGGCGCCGGTTTCCACCATGGTCAGGTCGAACGGCCCGTGCTTGCGGCCGATTTCCTTGAATCCGTCGAAATAGCCGCTATCGCCGCTGAAAAACACTTTGACGTCGCGGTCCTCGATGACAAACGACGCCCACAAGGTCTTGTTGCGGTCGCCCAGGCCACGGCCGGAGAAGTGCTGCGCCGGCGTCGCCACCAGCTTGATGCCGGCCACGTGGGTGCTCTGCCACCAGCTCAGCTGCTGCACCTTGGCCGCCGGGACGCCCCAGGAAATCAAGCGCTCGCCCACGCCCAGCGGCGTGATGAAATGCTCGGTCTTGACGGCCAGCTTCATCACCGCCGCGTAGTCCAGGTGGTCGTAATGATCGTGCGACAGGATGATGCCCTTGATCGGCGGCAGTTCCTCGATGCTGATCGGCGGCTGGTGGAAACGCTGCGGCCCGGCCCACTGCACCGGCGACGCGCGCTCGGAAAACACCGGGTCGGTCAGCCAGAAATGGCCGTTGAGTTTGAGCAGCACCGTCGAGTGGCCGAGGCGGAACAGGCTGCGATCCGGAGCATCCAATAACTGCTGCTGCGTGATCGCATGAACGGGAATGGCCTGGCGGGGCACGGTGTCTTTAGGCTTGTCGAAAGCAAAGCGGAGCATGATGCCCAGCGCCTTGAAGAAGCCCATCTTGTGCATCTTCACCGGATTGCGGAACTTGCCGTCGCGGCTGCGCGGCGCGCTGGGCACGGACAGGCCATCGAGGCTGTTGACGGCGGATTCGGCGATAACGGATTGATAAGTCATGATGAACGACTCCAGAGAGTTAGAATGTACACTACACAGTGTAGTTCTTATTTTTTCAAAAGTAAACCAGTCGGTGTAAAATAAAAGCCATGAACACACCACTCAAACTGACCGACCGCAAGCGCCAGGCCATCGTCGAAGCGGCGATAGCCGAGTTCCGCAGCAGCGGTTTCGAATCGACCAGCATGGACAAGATCGCCGCGACCGCCGGCGTGTCCAAGCGCACCGTGTACAACCACTTCCCCAGTAAAGACGAACTGTTCGCGCAGATATTGCATGAGTTGTGGAATAGTTCCGCGTCGCAGGCGGAGCAGCCCTACGATCCGGCCGTGCCGCTGCGCGAGCAACTGATCGGCCTGCTGTCGAAAAAAATGGCGATGTTGCAGGACAGCTATTTCCTCGACCTGGCGCGGGTGGCGATCGCCGAGGCGATCCATTCACCCGAGCGGGCGCAGGAGATGGTGTCGCGGATGACCCGCAGGGAAGAGGAAGCGGCCGTCTGGCTGCGCGCGGCCCAGGCCGACGGCAAGCTGCTCAAGGCCGATCCGGCGCTGACCTCGCAAATGCTGCCGGGCCTGCTGAAGACCTTCGCCTTCTGGCCGCAGGTGACGCTGAACCAGCCGCCGCTGGACCCGGCCATGCAGAAAAAAGTGGTCGAGATGAGCGCCGATATGTTCCTGGCTTACGCTTCCTAAGCGAAGCTGACCGAATAAATCGGCGGCAAGGTGGTGGACACGGTCTGCCACTGGCCGCCGCCGTCCTCCGACAGCCAGGCGCCGCCGGTGGTCGATCCCATCAGCAAGATCTGGCCGTCGTCGCTGACCGCCAGGCCATGGCGGTAGACCAGATCGTAGCAATAGTGCTGCGGCAGGCCGCCGCGCCAGGCGGTGAAAGTCTTGCCGCCGTCAGTGGTGCGGGTGACCGCCAGCGCCGCATGGGAGGCGAAGCGCTTGCTGTCCGCCTCGGCCGGCACGAACCACGCCGTCTCGCCGTCCTTCGGATGCACGGCCGTGACGAAACCGAAGTTCGACAGGGGCTTGCTATGCACCTCGGTCCAGTTGGCGCCGTTGTCCACGCTGCGCCAGATGCCGTTGTGATGCTGGCACCACAGCTTGTCCGGCTCCGACGGGCAGCGCACGATGCGGTGCGGATCCTGCACCGCCTGGTTCTCCGCCAGTTCCGGCGGCATGTAGCTGGCGACCATGCCCTTGGCCCGCATCGACCAGCTGGCGCCGCCGTCCGTGGTCAGCCAGGCGCCGCCGCAGGACACGCCGACCAGCACCGAATTGCTGTCGCGCGGATCGACGCAAATGCTGTGGATGCCCGGCACGTCATAGCCGCCGCCCATCCACTGCGCGCGCTCCGGCACGTTCCACAAGCCCTCCACCAGATGCCAGGACTCGCCCCGGTCGTTCGAGCGGAACAGGCCGCCCGGCAGGGTGCCGGCCCACAACACGCCCGGCTGGTCCGGCCCGCCGGCCGCCAGCGACCAGATCTGCTTCATCGTCCATTCGACGGGGTCGGCGCTGTCGATCGGCTTGACGGGGAACGCCGGCACCGCCACCTCCACCCAGTCGTTGCTACCGGCGTCGCGCCGGTGCAGCTTGGCGCCGAAGTGGCCCAGGTTCAGCGCCGCGTACAAGCTGCCGTCGCGCCGGTCCGGCAGCACCATCGACACCGGATCGCCAAGGAAATGTTGCTGGTCGATATGCCACGCCTCGTGCGTGCGGTAGATCTCGAACAATCCCTTGCGTGTGCCGATATAGGCGCGGTCGGACATGTCAGCCTCCTGAAAGAGCTTGCAGAATATAGACTTTGGAATGGGGCGCGAGTTCGTCGTCGAGCAGCTTGCGCTCGCGGGTGCGCTGGCCGTCGATGAAGATGACGACGTTCTCGCGCAGATGGCCCTGCTCGTCGAGCACGTAGCCGCGCAGCCGGGGATGATCGGCAAACGCCAGGTCGAGCGCGCCCCGCAGATCGGCCGCGTCGGTTTCCACCTGCGGCACGGTCATGAAGCGACCCAACTGCTGTGTAAATATCAATTGCGCCATGCCGCAGATTCTAACGCGGAATCGCTGCCATTTCGTTAAAATGAAATCGCATCAACTACCGGAGCGCCGCATGACGATCACACCGCAAGAGCTGGAATTGCTGATGGAAGAAGTGGAGAAAGAGGATCCGATCGACTTCGCCGACCTGCCGTTCGACGAACACGACCTGCGCGGCCTGATCTCCAACCATCTGTGCGAGATGGCGGAGGCGATGGAAAACTTCAGCGAAGAGGACAAGCACCTGACCTTGCTGGCCGTGGCGGCCAAGCTGGTGCTGGAAAACATGGTGCTCAACATCCAGCTGATGCGGCGCCACGGCGTGCCGCTCAACGAATCGACCGAGGCCCTGCTGAGCCGCCTGCGCAAGGGCGAAGGCGGCTCGGAAGGTTAAGGCGCCGGCGGGAAATCCAGCGGCGTCGCGTTGACGCGGTTGAGCAGATTGGTGAAGGTGATGGCGGCCACCGCCAGCAGCGTGTCGACGATCTGCGCATCGCTGTAGCCGGCCTCCTTCACCGCGATCACCACCGGCGCCGGCACGTCGCCGCTGGTGCGCACGATGGTGTGCACAAAGGCCGCCAGCGCATCCAACTTGGCGTCGCCGCCGGGCGTGCCATGGCGCGCCGCCTGGATGGCGCCGGCGCTCAGGCCCGCCTTGCCGCCCATCAGCGTATGCGCGGCAAGGCAATAATCACATTGCGCATCCTGGCTGACGGCCAGTTTGACGACTTCCACTTCTTTGGCCGACAGGCTGCCTTTGCGCAGCGCGCCATCCAGGTTCAATGCCGCTTCCAGTGCGACCGGGCTGTTGCTGCCGGCCGTGGCGTAGGCGTTCGGCACCTTGCCGATCGCTCCCTTGATGGCGGTGAACAGTTGGGCGGCGTGGCCGGTGGCTTCCGAAACAGGCTGGGTGAACAAGCGGGACATGATGTTTCCTTTCAAAGTGAGTTGGTATGGGAAGCAGTGTAGGCCCGTTGAGAGAGATTATTAATGCTCAATCCGCGCTACAATTTGCTCATTCGTCTCAATCAATCTGAATATGGATACGCTCAGCCATTTGCTCACGCTGTACCCGGTGCGTACCGCGCTGGACGTCCGCTGCCACTTTGGCGCGCCCTGGGTGCTGGATCAGCCGGCGTCGCCGGACGGTGTCGCGCCCTACCACCTGATCGCGCGCGGTTCGGCGCTGGTCGATGGCACCGACGGACTCGAACTGCAGGCCGGCGACATCATCGTCTTCCCGCACGGGGGCGCGCACCGGCTGTACATCGGCGACCCGGCGCAAGCCTCGTCGGCGCACAAGGAAGCCGGTCTGCTGCGATTTGAAAGCAACGACGGCGACGGCCCGGCCACCGACATCCTGTGCGGCGAGTTCCGCTTCGACCCGGACGGCGGCGGCCTGCTGGCCGCGCTGCCGGCCATGCTGGTGGTGCGCACGGCGGACCAGCCGGACGCGCAAGCGCTGCGCCACCTGATCGGCATCCTGCAAGCGGAAGCGGAAACGCCGCGCGCCGGCTCGGCGGCGGTACTGCGGCAGTTGTCCTCGGCCTTGTTCGCACTGCTGATACGCGCCTGGCTGGAGCAGGCGCTGGCGGTGCCCGGACTGTTTGCCGTGATGGCCGAGCGGCGGCTGCAGGCGGCGCTGAACGGCATGCTGTCCACGCCGGAGAAAGCCTGGTCGCTGGAGCAGTTGGCGGCGGTGTGCCACATGTCGCGCGCGACGTTCGCCCGCCTGTTCAAGCAGGCCGCCGGCGCCACGCCGGCCGACGTGCTGGCGCAGCTGCGCATGGCGCAGGCGGCGCGCCTGCTGGACGCCGGCAGGCAAGCCGGCGATGTCGCGGAATCAGTCGGCTACCAGTCCGAAGCCGCGTTCAACCGCGCCTTCAAACGTCAGTACGGAGTGGGGCCTGGCGCCTGGCGGCGGCGGGCGCCTCAATGACCAGGTCCGATACGGCGATGGCGACGCAAGGCAGGATGTAGCCTTCGCGCTTTTCGTCGGCGCTCAGACCCGGCCATTCGATCTTGTAGCGCACCGTGCCGCTGGTCTTCAGGCAGATGCAGGTGCGGCAGGTGCCGTTGCGGCAGGAGCTGGGCAGCGTGATGCCGGCCCGCTCGGCGGATTCCAGCACCGTCGCCGGCGCCGCCGTTTCAAACGTCCAACCTTGCCCGTGCAGGGTCACGCTCGCCGTGTCGGTCTCGCTCATGCCAGTGCCGCGCCATGTGGTGAAACCAGCATGATAACCGCAGTTGCCCCCTCCCCGGCAGCATCAGGCCATCAGCTTGAGCCTGGGCTTGGCGATGCGCGCGGCAGGCGGCGGCGCTGCGGGCCGCAGCGGCATCGCCGAACCATGCCGGTCCGCCAGTCCGCCCTGCAGCTTGAACACCGCCATCGCCTGCGACACGCACAGCGTCTGCTGCGCCAGATTGCCCGCCGCCGCAGCCGCCTCCTCCACCAGCGCCGCGTTCTGCTGCGTGATGTTGTCGATCTGGATCACCGCCTGGTTGACCTGGCCGATGCCGGTGCTCTGCTCGCGCGTCGAATTGGAAATATCTTCCATCACCTGCGACACGCGGCCCACGGCGGCGATCAGTTCGGTCATGATGACGCCGGCGCGGTCGGTCAGCACCTCGCCCGCCTTGACCCTCTCGATCGACACGTCGATCAAGGCCTTGATTTCCTTGGCAGCCGTGGCCGAACGCTGCGCCAGGTTGCGCACCTCGCTGGCCACCACGGCAAAGCCGCGTCCCTGCTCGCCGGCCCGCGCCGCCTCCACCGCGGCGTTCAGTGCGAGGATATTGGTCTGGAACGCGATGCCGTCGATCAGGCCGATGATGTCGAGGATCTTGTTCGACGAGGTGCTGATATCGCCCATCGTCGACACCACCTGCGACACGATGCTGCCGCCCTGCGCCGCCACCGTCGCGGCGCGCTCGGCCAGCCCGTTGGCGCTGGCGACATTGCTGGCACTCTGCTGGACGGTCGAAGTGAGTTGCTCCATGCTGGCGGCAGTCTGCTGCAGGCTGGAGGCCTGGGATTCCGTGCGGCCCGACAAATCCATATTGCCGTTGGCGATTTCGCCGGTGGCCGTGGAAATCTCGGCGAAATTGGCGCGCACGTCGCCGATGATGCTGTGCAGGTTGATATTTGTCTGCCGCAACGCCGCCAGCAACTGGCCGACCGCATCATCGCGCCGCACCTCGATCGACGCCGTCAGGTCGCCGCCGGCCATCACGCGCGCGGCGCGGGTGGCCTGTTCGAGCGGCATGGCAACATGCACATAGAGATTGCGGCCAAACCACGCCATGCCCAGCATGGCACACAGCGCCAGCGCACCCAGCCAGCCGCGCGCGGCGTCGATGCCGGCGCCCTCCATGCCCAGCAGCGCGGCGGCCAGCAAGGCCAGTACGCCGCCCGTCAGCGCGGTGGCGGCGGCGACCTGGCGCGCCAGCGACATCCGCAGCAGATCGCGCACGCGCGCGGCCAGGCCGGTCGACACGACGCGCCCGTTCACAATGCGCAGGCGCTTGGGATTGCCGGACTTGAACTGCCGGTACAGCGCGTCCGCCTGGCGCACCTGCTCGCGGCTCGGCTTGGTCCGCACCGACAGATAACCGACCGGCTTGCCGCGCTCGATCACCGGCGTGACGTTCGCCAGCACCCAGTAAAAGTCGCCGTTCTTGCAGCGGTTCTTCACCAGCCCCGTCCACGGCGCGCCGCTCTTGATCGTGCTCCACAGATCGGCGAACGCCTCGACCGGCATGTCGGGATGCCGCACGATGTTTTGCGGCGCCCCCATCAGCTCGGCTTCGGTGAACCCGCTGACTTCAATGAAATAGGGATTGGCGTAATTGATATTGCCCTGCAAATCGGTGCTGGAAACGATGGTCTTGCCGTCTTGCATGACGTATTCATTTTGCGTGATTGGACTGTTGGTGCGCATGACCATTCCTTTTATATTTGTTCATATGAAAGGGCGAGCCGGGGTTTGGGGAGCGCCACCGGCGGCAGTGGCCGGCGATTCCAGAATAGACGGGTTCTCCGAGCAAAACTCTCACAAACTGTCACACGCAGGCATTAGCAGCAGCTTAGTTGCTGCTTTTTGATCCAGATCAAATTTCTTGTGCGGCATCGCAACGGAATCTAATCGGGCTTGAAATTTTGCCCCAACGACATCGGCTTGTTCAGCAAGATCGTCTGAGGATTGCGGCAGATGATAACCAGCACCACGATCGTCGCGACGTAAGGCAGCATCGACAGGAATTCCGCAGGAACGTCCAGTCCCATGCCCTGCCCGTGGAACTGCAGCACCGTCACGCCGCCGAACAGGTAGGCGCCCACCATCACGCCGCGCGGCTTCCACGTCGCGAACACCACCTGCGCCAAGGCGATCCAGCCGCGCCCTGCCGTCATGCCCTCAACCCACATCGGCGTCAGCGCCAGCGACAGATAGGCGCCGCCCAGACCTGCCATCGCGCCGCCGAACAACACCGTGCCGTAGCGCAGGCCGATCACCGGATAGCCGATCGCGTGCGCGCTACGCGGCGACTCGCCGACCGCGCGTATCACCAGCCCCAGATGCGTGCGCGCCAGTATCCAGCCGACCAGCACCACCAGCGCCACCGAGCCGTACACCATCGCATCGAAGCGGAACAGCAGCGGTCCGACAAACGGCATATCCGACAGCAGCGGAAAATGCAGGTGCGGCATCGGCTCCACCGTCTGCCCCACCAGCCCGCGTCCGATGAAGGCCGACACGCCGATGCCGAACAAGGTCAGCGCCAGCCCGGTGGCCACCTGGTTGGTCTGCAGGGTCAGCACCAGGAAGCCGAAGATCAGCGACATCAGCATGCCCGCCGCAATCGCCGCCAGGAGTCCCAGCCACATCTGCCCCGTGCCCAGCGTGACGCCGAAGCCCACCACGGCGCCGACCAGCATCATGCCCTCCATGCCCAGATTGAGCACGCCGGAGCGCTCGGTCACCAGCTCGCCCATCGAGGCGACCACCAGCGGCGTGGCGGCACCCGCCGTGCTGGCGAGGAAGGCGATCATCAATTCGGTGGTCATCATGCTGGCTCTCCTGCGGCAACGGGCAAGCGGCGCTTGCGCGGCTTGAAGCGGTAATGGATAAACAGGTCGGCGGCCAGCAGGTAAAACAGCAGCAGCCCCTGGAACATGCCGGTGATCGCGGACGGCACCTGCAGTTCGATCTGCGCCGTCTCGCCGCCGATGTACAGCAGCGACATCAGCAACGCCGACAGCACCACGCCCAGCGGATGCAAGCGCCCGACGTAGGCGACGATGATGGCCGCGAAGCCGTAGCCGGCCGACACCGACGGCTGCATCTGCCCCAGCGGCCCCGCCACCTCGCCCACCCCCGCGATGCCGGCCAGCGCGCCGCTGACCATGAACGCCAGCCACACATTGCGCGGCTCGCTGAAGCCGGCGTACAGCGCGGCGGCCGGCGCCATGCCGCTGACCTGCATGCGGTAGCCGGCAAAGGTGTGCTTGCAGAAGAACCAGGCCGCGCCCGCCGCGATCAGCGACAGGATGAACGCCGCGTTGAGCCGCAAGCCTTCGATCAGCAACGGCAAGGTGGCCGACTCGCTGAACATCTTCGACTGCGGGAAGTTGAAGCCGGCCGGATCGCGCATCGGACCGTGCACCAGATAGCTGAGCAGGTGATACGCCACATACACCAGCATCAGGCTGACCAGGATTTCGCTGGTGTTGAAGCGCGTGCGCAGCAACGCCGGTATCGCCGCCCACAACATGCCGCCCAGCGCACCGGCGACCAGCATCAGCGGCAGCACCCACCATGCCTGCACCTCGTCGAAATACAGCGCGACCGCGCCGGCGGCGATCGCGCCGACGGTCAGCTGGCCGTCGGCGCCGATGTTGTTGACGTTGGCGCGGAAGCCTATCGCCAGGCCGACGCCGCACAGTATCAGCGGCGTCGCCTTCAGCAGCAGCTCGCCGATGCCGTACAGCGTGGTCCAAGGCTTGATGAAGTAGACAAAGAACGCATGCAGCGGCTCCTGCCCCAGGAAGAAGAACAGCACGGAGCCGGTCAGCAGCATGGCCGCCGCCGCGATCAGCGGCGAGGCCAGCATCATGCGGCGCGATGGTTCGGGACGTCGTTCAAGCCGCGACATGTTCCGCTCCCTGATAGTTGAAATCGCCGCTCATCCAAACGCCGATCTGGTTGATGCCGGTGCTCGCCGCAGGCACCGCCCGCGACAGGCGCCCGTCCGCCAGCACGGCGATGCGGTCGCTCATCATGAACAGTTCGTCCAGCTCCTCCGACAGCACCAGCACCGCGACGCCCTGGTCGCGCATGTCGATGATGGCCTGCCGTATCAGCATGGCGGCGCCGATGTCCACGCCCCATGTGGGCTGGGCGAACACCATCACCTTGGGCGCCAGCGCGATCTCCCGGCCGACGATGAACTTCTGCAAATTGCCGCCGGAGAGCGACGCCGCCGCCGATTCCTCGCCGCCGCATTTGACGTTGAAGCGTGCTATCACCTTGCGCGCGAACTCGCGCACAGCGCCGCGCTGTATCAGGCCGCGCTTGACCATGCCGGTGTTGGCGGCGGGCAGATAGCCAGTCAGCAGCGCGTTATCGGCCAGCGACAGGTCCGGCGCGGCGCCGCGTCCAAGACGCTCTTCCGGAACGAAGCCCAGCCCCAACTGGCGGCGCTGCGCCGCGTCCAGCACGCCGACGTCCTGTGTGCCGAGGCGGATGGCGCCCTGACCGTGCATCAGTGGACGCTCGCCGGAGATCGCCTTCAGCAGCTCCTGCTGGCCGTTGCCGGAGATGCCGGCGATGCCGACGATCTCCCCGCTGCGCAGCTCCAGGCCGATGTCCTTCAGCCGCGTGCCGAACGGATCCTCGCTGGCCACATTCAGCTTGTCGATGGCGAGCATCACCTGTCCCGGCTCGCGCGGCTTGTGCACGCACACCGGCAGCTCGCGGCCTATCATCAGTTCCGCCAGCGACTTCGCACTTTCCTCCTTCGGGTTGGCGGTGCCGGACACGCGCCCAGCCCGCAGCACGGTCGCCTTGTCGCACAAGGACTGGATTTCATCGAGCTTGTGGCTGATATACAGGATGCTGACGCCCTCGGACGCCAGCCGCCGCAGCGATTCGAACAGCTTGAGCACCGCATCGGGCGTCAGCACCGACGTCGGTTCATCCATGATCAGCAAGCGAGGCGACTGCAGCAGGCAGCGCACGATCTCCACCCGCTGCCGCTCGCCGACCGACATGCTGTGCACCAGCCGCTGCGGATCGAGCGGCAGGCCGTATTGTTCGGAGACGGCGCGGATGCGCGGCGCCAGTTCGGCCGGTGTCACCTTGTCGTCCAGCGCCAACGCGATGTTCTCGGCCACCGTCAGCGTCTCGAACACCGCGAAGTGCTGGAACACCATGCCGATGCCCAGCTTGCGCGCATCGTGCGGCGAGTGGATGTTCACCTGCCGCCCTTCCCACATGATCTGGCCCTCGTCCGGCCTGGTGACGCCGTAGATGATCTTCATCAGCGTGCTTTTGCCGGCGCCGTTTTCGCCCAGCACAGCGTGGATCTCGCCCGGCATGACGGTCAGATCGACTTCGGCGTTCGCCACCACCGACGGATAAATCTTGGAGATGCCCAGCATCCGCAGGCGCGGCTCGTTCATCGGCGTTTTCCTTCATCGTATACAAATTGAATACCAAACCAGACGCAATTTGCATGCCATCGCAATGCGCCGGGAACGCTCTGTTTTGGGAAGACAAGTGCACTAAATATGCCACAGATGTTCACCAAAAACGTGCAAAGCGCTCAAAAATGAGGACAAAACAAAGTAGTTTCGTACACAATCATAGACAAGAATAGTTAGCACGGTTCCTGCTTTACGAGTATCAGCACTACTCTCACGGAGAATCGAACAATGCCATCACCAGGTCCAGCGCGCCCACAAGGCAAGCGCAAAACCACCAGCAAGGCCGCACCCGCGGCCAAGCCCGCGATTGCGCGCGCCGTTGCATCAACCGTTGCGCCAGGCGCCGCCATCAAACGCGGCACCACCGCCGTCGACATGCGCATCTACCGCGCCGTGGTCAACGCCGTCATGAGCCATCGCCTGCCGCCCGGCACCCACTTGGGCGAGGCCGATTTCTGCGAGCTGTATCAAGTCAGCCGCACCACCGTGCGCAAGGCGCTGCAACGGCTGGCGCACGATCACATCATCGAGCTGCGGCCCAATCGCGGCGCCGTCATCGCCTCGCCGACGCCGGAAGAAGCGCGTGAAATCTTCGCCGCGCGGCGCGCCATCGAAAGGGAGATCGTGCCGCTGGTGATACGCAACGCCACCCCGGAATCGCTGCGGCAGATCCGCGCCGCGCTGCAGGCCGAGGACGACGCGCGCCGCACCGGCGACCGCGCCGGCTGGATACGGCTGGGCGGCGAGTTCCACATCCTGCTGGCGGAACTGGCGGGCAACCGCGTGCTGCAGCGCTTCATGGCGGAACTGGTGTCGCGCTGCTCGCTGATCATCGCGCTGTACGAAACGCCCGGCGCCCCCATGTGCGAGAACGACGAGCACCAGGACCTGGCCACGCTGATCGAAAAAGGCAAGGTGGCCGAGGCCACGCACCTGATCGAGCACCACCTGCTGGAAATCGAAGCGCGCCTGCGTCTGGGCGTAGTGGACAAGAAAGTCAGCCTGGCGGAAGCGCTGTCGGGGTTTTAAGGTGGCCCGCAATTTGCTAGAGAAGTTGAATGAGATTGAATTCAATCATCAAACAAGATTGGATACAAAAGAAGTCCTTACATAACCAACCTGACTGGAGTTCACATGCCTCATCTCATCGCCCGCGGTATCTCGCTCACGCTGCTCGCCGGTTGCGCATGTCTCGCACAAGCAGCCGACTGGAGCGACACCTCGCTCAGCTACCGCTACGGCACCAAGTTCGCCGAGCCGTTCAACAACAACGACATCACCAAGAACATCGTCAACTTCAGCAGCGTATCGGGCTACAAGTACGGCAAGAACTTCTTCAGCGTCGACCTGCTGATGTCGTCCGAGCTCGATCCATCGGCGGCCGGCTCGAACAGCGGCGCGCACGAGGCGTATGCGCTCTACCGCCACACGCTGGACCTGGGCAAAGTCACCGGCGGCAACTGGGCGTTCGGCCCGGCGCGCGGCGTCGGCATCACCGGCGGCTTCGATTACAACAGCAAGACCGACGCCGGCTACAACTCGAAGAAACGCATGCTGGTGCTGGGCCCCACGCTGATGCTGGACGTACCGGGCTTCCTGGACGTCAGCCTGCTGGCCCTGTGGGAGTCGAACGCGCCATACAACACCTTCACCAACCAGGCCACGCCGCGCTATTCGTACAAGACCCACGCGATGCTGACCGGCGCCTGGGGCATCCCGTTCAACATCGGCATTCCGCTGTCGTTTGAAGGCTACGCCAACTTCATCACCGCCAAGGGCAAGAACGAATTCGGCGGCGGCACCTCGCCGGAAACCAACATCGACATGCAGATCATGTACGACATGAGCGGCGCGGTCGGCGCGGCAAAGAACACCTTCAAGGTCGGCGTCGAATACCAGTACTGGAAAAACAAGTTCGGCAACCCCGACAAGAACAACCCCGGCGCCACCGCGAAAACCCCGATGGTGCGCGCGGAGTACCACTTTTAAACCGCTTCCAAATCTCACTTCCAAGGAAACCGTATGATGAATCGTCGCAAAGTATTGGCCCTGGCCGCGCTGGCCGCCGCAACCATCGGCATGTCCGCTTCCGCTTTCGCCGCGGATCCGCTGAAGATCGGCTTCGTCTACGTCGGCCCGGTCGGCGACGCCGGCTGGACCTACGCCCACGACCAGGCCCGCCTGGCGATGGAGAAGGAACTCGGCGCCAAAGTCAAGACCACCTACGTGGAAAACGTGCCGGAAGGCGCGGACGCCGAACGCGTGATCCGCAAGCTGGTCGCAGAAGGCAACAAACTGATTTTCACCACCTCGTTCGGCTACATGAACCCGACCGAGAAAGTCGCCAAGACCACGCCGGGCGTGGTGTTCCTGCACGCCACCGGCTTCAAGACCGGCAAGAACCTCGGCACCTACGAATCGCGCTTGTACGAAGGCGCCTATCTGAACGGCGTCATCGCCGGCAAGATGACCAAGTCGAACACGCTGGGCTTCATCGCCTCCTTCCCGGTGCCTGAAGTGATCCGCAACATCAACGCGTACACGCTGGGCGCGCAGAGCGTCAATCCGGCCATCAAGACCAAGGTGATCTGGGTGAGCTCGTGGTACGACCCGGCGAAAGAGCGCCAGGCGGCGGAAACCCTGGTGGCGCAAGGAGCCGACGTGATGGCGCAGAACACCGACTCGCCGGCCACGCTGCAAGTGGCGCAGGAAAAAGGCGTGTATGCATTCGGCTGGGATTCGGATATGTCCAAGTTCGCACCGAAGGCGCACCTGACGGCGGCCACCAACAACTGGGCCACCTACTACACCGAGACCGCCAAGGCCGTACTGGCCGGCACCTGGAAAACCGGCGAATACCGCGGCGGCATGAAGGAAGGCATGGTCAAGATGTCGGCGCTGAACGCCGTCGTGCCGGCCGCCGCCGCCAAGATCTTCGAAGAGAAGAAGGCCGCGCTCACCGCCGGCACCTTCAATCCGTTCACCGGTCCGATCAAGGATCAGTCGGGCACGGTCAAGTACGCCGCCGGCGTGCCGGTGCCGCTGAAGGAACTGCTGTCGATGAACTTCTACGTGCAAGGCGTGGAAGGCTCGATTCCAAAGTGAGCATTTAAGTGACCCCGGATCCGGTCCTGTTGAACGACTGGCACCCGGTCGCGATCTCGCAGCAGATCGCGTCCGGCGCGGTCGCGGCCACCGATCTGCTGGACACGCGCCTGGCCCTTTGGCGCGACAGCGCCGGTGTGCTGCACGCGTGGGAAGACCGCTGCCCCCATCGCGGCACGCGCCTGTCGATGGGCTCTTTGCGCAACGACACGCTACGCTGCGCCTACCACGGCTGGACCTTCGGCAGTGAAGGCCGCTGCAGGCATATCCCCGCCCTGCCCGCGCTGGGCGAGACCAACCTGAAGGCGCAAGTCGCCACCTTCAACGTGCGCGAACGCTACGGACTGGTATGGGTCTGCCTCGGCATGCCCGCCCGGCCGGAGCCGCCGCGCTTCCCCGAATTTGCCGACGCCGCTCTGCGCAAGGTCTGGTGCGGGCCGTACGACGTGCAAAGCAGCGGGCCGCGCATCGTCGAGAACTTCCTCGACATGGCGCACTTCGCCTTTGTCCACGAGGGCATCCTCGGCGCGCAGGAGCAGGCAGCCATCGCCGACTACACCGTCGAAAGCTTCGACGATGCCGACTACGGCAGCGGCGTCTGGGCCAAACAGTGCCGCGCATGGCAGCCGCAGGCCAGCAAGGCCGCCACCGGCGGCAGCAACATCGAGTACAGCTACCGCGTGGTGCGGCCGCTGACCGCAGTGCTGACCAAGCATCCGCCGGACAGCGTGCGCGAAGCGATCGCGCTGATGCTGCAGCCGCTGACCGAAACCACCACGCGCGTCTGGATCATCCTTTCGCTGAACGACTTCACCTCCAGCGACGACGACCTGCGCGCCTTCCAGGACACCATCTTCCTGCAGGACCAGCCGATACTGGAAAGCCAGAGCCCGGCCAAGCTGCCGCTGATCCCCGGCGCCGAAGTGTCGGTGGTATGCGACCGCATGTCGCTGGCCTACCGCGCCTACCTGAAGCAGCAGAACCTGCACTACGGAGTACTACGATGAGCGCACCGACACCGCAAGACCACGAATTCCTCACCCGCGTGCTGGCGCTGGCGCAGCGCTCGCGCGACGAAGGCCACCATCCGTTCGCCGCCATGGTGGTCGCCGCCGACGGCACCGTGATCTCGGAGGCGATGAACGCCTCCAGCAGCGACCGCACAGCGCACGCCGAGATGAACGCGCTGCGGCAGGCTTCCCAGCGCCACAGCCCCGAACAGCTGGCCACCGCCACGCTGTACGCCAACGCCGAGCCGTGCGCCATGTGCGCCGGCGGCACCTACTGGAGCGGCGTCGGTCGCGTGGTATATGCGATGTCGGAAGCGAGTCTGCTGGAACTGACCGGCAGCGATCCGGAAAACCCGACCTTGTCGCTGCCCTGTCGCGACGTGTTCGCGCGCGGCCAGCGCCCGACTGTAGTCATCGGCCCGATGCGGGAAGACGAGGCGCGCGTCGCGCACGCCGGATTCTGGCATAAATAGAGGCGCAAATAGCGGCACAAATAGCTGATGCATTCCATACCGTCGAGGATCATAATTGTGATCCGGCGTGACGGAGATCGACGTGGCAAATCGGACAAAATTGCGGGGCGTGGCTGCGCTGTATGCGCTGATGCTGGCGGCTTGCGGCGGAAGCGGAGGCGGCAACGGCGGCCCCGGCTCGGCGTCCGCCTTCCTGCATCTGGGTTCGTTCGGACCGCGCCGGCTGGTCAGCACCATCCCCAGCGCCAGCATCGCACCGGTGCAGCTGGTCGACAACCAGGAAACCCTGCTGGCGCAGGCCGACCTGGTGTTCGTGGACGCCATCGGCACCGGCTTCTCGCAGGCGGTCGCGCCCAGCGCCAACCAGGATTTCTGGGGCGTCGACAGCGACGCCGCCGCCTTCCGCGATTTTGTGCAGCGCTACATCGCCGTCAACAAGCGCGAAGCCTCGCCCAAATTCCTGCTCGGCGAATCGTACGGCGCGCCGCGCACCGCGGTGCTGGCCAACCTGCTGGAAATCGCCGGCGTCCAGCTGGCGGGCGTGGTGCTGCACTCTGCCATCATGGACTACAACAGCAACTGCGGCGTGCTCGATCCCGGCGCCATCAGCTGCGAGGGCTACATCCCGACCTACGCCGCCACCAGCGCCTATCACGGCCGCGCCATGCCAACGCCAACGCCGGCCGATTTCGGCGCCTTCGTCCAGCAGGCGCGCAGCTTCGCCGCCGGCGACTATCGCAGCGCCATCGCGGCTTATCTGGCGAACAAGGTTGCTCCGCCGGCCAGCGTGATCGCGCAACTGGTCAACGACACCGGCATGCCCACGCTGACCTGGCAGCAGAACTTCGACATGGGACCGGGCTACTACCAGGCCAACGCCGTCCCCGGCCAGCTGCTGGGCCGCTATGACGCCCGGGTCTCGGCGCCCGCCGGCAGCGCGCTGACGGTGGACGGCGATCCGTCGCTGACGGTGATCAACGCCGCCTTCACCAGCAGCATCGCCACCTACCTGGCCGGCGAGCTGCATTACAGCGCGCGCTCGGGCTACGTCAGCTTCAACGACATCGTCAACCGCTGGAACTTCAGCCACGACGGCAGGCAGCTGCCGGACACCCTGCCCGACCTGGCCGCCGCCATGGCGCTGAACCCGAAACTGAGGGTCATGGCCGTCAACGGCTATCACGACCTGGCCACGCCCTTCCACCAGACCGAGCTCGATTTGGCGCGCTTGGGCGCAAATCCGTTAATTGTGCTGAAATATTATGCAAGCGGCCATATGACGTATCTGGACGACACTGCACGCCGCTTGCAGCAAAGTGATTTGATTAATTTCGTTAATAGCGTCACAGTTGCACAATAAAGCCGCGCATCGGGCTAAAAGGCGATGCTGGGGAGACAACCATGAAACAGCTTTTCCAGTTGGCGATGTTGATCGCCGCCGCCGCGTACACCGGCGCGGGCGCGCGGGCGCAGGCACCGCAGCCCGAAACCGCGGCACCCACCGTGCTGTCGGCGCCCGTACATCCCGACCCGTATATTCCGCCCGGCATGCGCAAGCCGCCCCGCGACGGCGCGGCCGGCCCGGTGCTGCAGTTCCATGCGATGCAAAAGCTGAAGAGGCGCTTTGAAGAGGCCGACCTCAACGGCGACGGCTACCTGAGCCGCGACGAGGCGCACAAGGCCGGCCTCGGCTTTGTCGAAAAGAACTTCGACCATATCGACAGCGCCCAGCGCGGCAGCGTCAACTTTGAAGACTTGAAAGCCTTCATCATCCAGCGCCGCGAGGAAGCGCGCTCGCGCTGAACTTCACTCTCAAGCGGCCGGCGGGGCGTCGCGGCGCGGCAGCGTCAGCGTGAAGACCGAGCCCTCGCCGGGACTGCTGCGCAGGGTCAGGCTGCCCTCGTGCACCTCGGCCAGCTGGCGCGAAATGTACAAGCCCAATCCCAGTCCGGCCGGCGCCGACGTGCCGGCGCCGCGCTCGTACGGCTCAAAAATCGTTTGCTGGTGTTCCGGCGCCACGCCGGCGCCCTGGTCGCGCACATCCACCCGCACCTGGTCCTGCTCCACATGCAGGGTCACCGTCACCGGCTGCGCGGCGCCGTAGCGCAGCGCGTTGGTCAGCAGGTTGACGACGATCTGCTCGATGCGGAACTCGTCCCACCAGCCGCTGACCGGCGTGGCCGCGTCCAGCGTGATGCTGCTGCCGGCGATGCTGGCCTGCGGCGTCAGGTCCTGCACCAGCCGGCGCAGCAGGCCGGACAGCTCGACCCAGCCCGGCCGCAGCGACAGCTTGCCGCTGCGGATGCGCGACACGTCCAGCATGTCGTCGATCAGGCGGATGATGCTCTGGATCTGGCGGTCGTCGCGCGCCACCATGCGCTGCAACTGCTCGGCGCCGAAGGCCGCCATGTTGCCGCGCTCCAGCTGCATCTTGCGCAGCTGGGTTTCCAGGTACAGCGTGTTGAGCGGCGTGCGCATCTCGTGCGACACCATGGACATGAATTCGTCGCGCATCGCCAGCGCGCGCTGCAGCTGGGCCTGCGCGGCGTTCAACTCGGCCAGCGTGGCTTCCTGCTGATGGCGCGCCAGCTCCAGCGCCTCGACCTGGCGCCGCATCGCCTCGCGCTGCTCGTACAGCGCCACGAACACCTGCACCTTGCCGTTGACGGCGCGGGCATCGAGCGGCTTGTACAGCACGTCGACCGCGCCCGCCTCGTAGCTCTTGAACGAGTAGTTCAGCTCCTTGCCGGCGGCCGTGACGAACACGATGGGGATGTGCCGCGTCTTGTCGGTGCCGCGCATCAGCTCGGCCAGCTCGAAGCCGTCCATGCCCGGCATCTGCACGTCGAGGATGGCCATGGCGAAGTCGTGCTGCAGCAGCAGCGCCAGCGCCTCCTCGCCCGAGCCGGCCTGGTGGATCTCGCGGCCCTCGCCGCGGATGATCGCGTTCAGCGCCTGCAGGTTTTCCGGCAGATCGTCGACGATCAGCAATTTGGTCGGGTGCTCGGCTTGCATTAATCATTCTCCAGCATCAACAGCAGTGTATGTATGTCGTTCAGCGGCAGGATCAGGTCCGGCGCCCGCAAACGGATGGCTTCCCGCGGCATGGTCGCCACTTCCGCCTCGGCCGGATCCTGCACCACCGTCAGGCCGCCGGCGCGGCCGATGGCGGCCATGCCGGCGGCGCCGTCCTGGTTGGCCCCCGTCAGCAGGATGCCGGCCAGCGCCGGGCCGTAGGCGTCGGCCGCCGATTCCATCAGGTAATCAATCGCCGGCCGCGCGAAGTGCAGCGGAGCCTCGCAACTGAGTGAAAAACTGCGATCCGTCTCAACAGACAAATGGTAGCCGGAACCGCCAAAATACAGCGTTCCGGACGACACCGGCTCCTTGTCGGCAGCCTCCCGCACCGGCAGCGCCATGCGCTGCTGGAACACCTCGGCCAGGTGGCTTTGGCGGCCGTCCGGCATGTGCAGCAAGGCCACCACGGCACGGCCATAGCCCGTCGGCAAGCCAGGCAACAGGCGCAGCAGCGCACCGACGCCGCCGGCCGAGGCGCCGATCACCACCGCCTCGATGGCGCGTCCGGCCAGCGCGGCCTTGATGGATTCGGCGGCGGTCGGCGCCATGTCAGCGCTTCCGGAACAGCCGTTCGCGCTTCACCACCGGCTCGAAGTTCGGCGCATAGGCGGAGAAATCGATGCTTTCCTTGCTGCCCAGGCCGAGGAAGCCGCGATGGCACAGCGATTCGTAAAACAGGCCGAAAGCGCGCTCCTGCAACTTTTTCTTAAAGTAAATCATGACGTTGCGGCAGCTGATCAGATGGGTTTCCGCGAACACCGCGTCGGTGGCCAGGCTGTGGTCGGCGAAGGTGACGTTTTCGCACAGCGCGCCGTCAAACAGCGCGGCGTCGTAGGCCGCCGTGTAGTAGTCGGAAAAACTGCGGGTGCCGCCGGCGGCCTGATAGTTCTCCGTGTACTCGCGCACCGCGTCCAGCGGGAACACGCCCTTGCGCGCCTTGTCCAGCGACTGCGGATTGATGTCGGTGGCGTAGATCATGCTGCGTTCCAGCAAGCCCTCTTCCTTCAGCAGGATGGCCATCGAAAACACTTCCTCGCCGGTGCTGCAACCGGCGATCCAGATCTTCAGCGACGGATAGGTGCGCAGCACCGGCACCACGTGCTCGCGCAGCGCCGCGTAGTAGCTTGGGTCGCGGAACATCGACGTCACCGGTATCGTCAGGAATTGCAGCAGCTGGCTGAACGCGGCCGGCTCGTGCATGATGCGCGCCTGCAGCGCCGAGATGCTGGCGCAATCCATCTCGCGCAGGGCGTGCAGCACGCGGCGCTTTTGCGAGGCGCCGGTATAGTCGCGGAAGTCGTAGCTGTATTTCATGTAGATGGCTTCCATCAACACTTTGAGCTCGATGTCGGTGTCGCTATGTTGCATGGTAAGACCCTTGCATCGTCAGGTCCGTTCACCGTTCGGCATCCACACCCGCAGCAGCGAGTACATGCGCGACAGGTCGATCGGCTTGGCCAGGTAATCGCTGGCGCCGGCCGCCAGGCACTGCTCCTGGTCGTCCTTCATGGCCTTGGCCGTGATGGCGATGATCGGCAGGCGGGCAAAGCGGGCTTCGGCGCGGATGCGGCGCGTCGCCTCCAGGCCGTCCATGCCCGGCATCATCACGTCCATCAGCACCAGGTCGATGTCCGGCACCTCGTTGAGCTTGGCGATCGCCTCGAAGCCGTTGCGGCCCACCTCGACCAGCACGCCTTTCTGCTCCAGCGCGCTGGTCAGCGCGAAGATGTTGCGCACGTCGTCATCCACCAGCAGGATGCGCCGTCCCTCGAACACGCGGTCGCGCGAGCGCACCGTGCGCAGCATGCTCTGCCGCTCGGACGACAGGTCGGCCTCGACCTTGTGCAGGAACAGCGTCACCTCGTCGAGCAGGCGCTCCGGCGAGCGGGCGCCCTTGATGATGATGGAGCGCGAATACTTGTGCAGGTCGGCCTCCTCGGCGCGCGACAGGTTGCGGCCGGTGTAGACGATCACCGGCGGGAAGGCCGCCAGCGACTCGCCCGCCATGCGCTGCAGCAGCTCGTTGCCCTGCATGTCGGGCAGCTTGAGGTCGATGATCATGCAATCGTAGACGGTGGTGCGCAGCAGCGCCAGCGCTTCCTCGCCGCTGCCGACGGCGACGATCTCGACATCGTCATCGGAGATCAGCTGCACCACGCTGTCGCGCTGGCGGCTGTCGTCCTCGACCAGCAGCACGCGCTTGATCTTCTGCGTCAGCTTGCCTTCGATGCGGCGGAACACTTCCATCAGCTGCTCGCGGGTGGTCGGCTTCAGCGCGAAGCCGATCGCGCCCAGGTGCAGCGCCGCCTCGCCGTTGTCGGAACCGGACACCACGTGCACCGGGATGTGGCGCGTCTGCGCATCGTCCTTCAGCAGTTGCAGCACCGACAGGCCGGAACGGTCCGGCAGGCGGATGTCGAGCAGCACCGCGTCCGGCCGGTATTCGCGCGCCAGCGCCAGCCCCTCGTCGGCGTCGAAGCCGACCAGGCAGCTGTATTGTTTTTCGTGTGCCAGGTCGTACAGGATGCGGGCGAAGGTGGCGTCGTCCTCGATCACCAGCACCAGGCGGCGGCCGGCCGCGGCGCCCTCCTCCAGCAGCGCGCGGTCGTCGTCGAAGGCGCGTTCGCGCGGCGGTGGCGGCAACGGAGATGGCGACGGCGCCGCGGCCTCGTACTCGACCGCCCAGGCCGGCGGCGGCGCCGGACTGGCGGCGGCCGTGCTGCCGGACCTTTCCGCCGGTGCGGTCCACACCAGCGGCAAGGTCAGCGTGAAGCAGCTGCCCTTGCCCGGTTCGCTGATCAGGCCGATGTCGCCGCCCAGCAGCTGCGCCAGGTCGCGCGAGATCGACAGGCCGAGTCCGGTGCCGCCGTACTTGCGGCTGGTGGTGCCGTCGGCCTGCTGGAAGGCGTTGAAGATGCCCTGCTGGTCTTCGGCGCGGATGCCGATGCCGCTGTCCTGCACCGAGAAGGCGACACGTTCGGCGCCCGCCGCGCGCACCGCCAGCGTGATCTGGCCGGTGCTGGTGAACTTGAGCGCGTTCGACAGCAGGTTCTTCAGGATCTGTTCCAGCCGCTGGCGGTCGGTGACCATGTCGTGGGCCAGCTCGTCGGCGATCCGCACGTGGAAGGCCAGTTTCTTTTGCTGCGCCAGCGGGTCGAACACCATCGCCATGCCTTCGACCACGTGGCGCACCGACAGCTGCTCCGGCACCAGGTCCAGCTTGCCCGCCTCGACCTTGGAGATATCGAGGATATCGTTGATCAGGTTCAGCAGGTCGTTACCGGCCGAGTAGATCGTGTTGGCGAAGCGCACCTGCTCCTCGTTCAGGTTGCCGGCCGTGTTTTCCGACAGCAGCTTGGCCAGGATCAGCGAGCTGTTGAGCGGCGTGCGCAGCTCGTGCGACATATTGGCCAGGAATTGCGATTTGTACTGGCTGGCGCGTTCCAGCTCGGTGGCCCGCTCCTCCAGGTCCAGCTGCGCCTTGCTCAGCGCGGCGTTCTTCTGGTCCAGCGCCACGCCCTGCTCGGCCAGCTGCTCGTTGGTCTGTTCCAGCTCGGCCTTCTGGTTTTCCAGGCTGGCCTGCGACTCTTCCAGCACGCGCGACTGTTCCTCCAGCTCCTCGTTGGCGGTACGCAGCTCTTCCTGCTGCACCTGCAGTTCCTCGTTGAGCTGCTGGGTTTCGACCAGCACTTCCTGCAGGCGCTGGCGCGACGAACTGGCTTCGATGGCGTTGCCGACGTTGCCCTTCACCATGGTCAGGAAATCGACGTCGCGCTCGGAGATCGGGCGCAGCAGGCCCAGCTCGACCACGCCGACGATCTCGCCGTCGTTGTCGAGCGGCGCCAGCAGCACGCTGGCCGGCGCGCCGCCGCCGAGGCCGGAACTGACCTGGATATAGTCGGCCGGCACATTGTCCAGTCGGAGCACGCGGCGTTGCAGCGCCGCCTGCGCGACCAGGCTTTCCGCCGGCTTGATACGCTGCTCGCGTTGCGCCCACTCGTCGCTGAAGCCGTACGAGGCCACGCGCTGGAAACTGCCGTCGTCGGCCCGCAGGTACAGCGCGCCGACCACCACATCCATGTAGCGCGCCATGAATTGCAGCAGCGCCGCCGACAGCTGCGGCAGCGCCAGCTGGCCTATGCCCTGCTGCGCCAGCTCGCTCTGGCCGGTGCGCAGCCACGCCTGCCGCGCCAGCGTTTCGGCATGCGTGGTGTGCTCGCGCAGCGCCAGGTCATAGACCTTGGACAGGCCCATCAAATCGCGCCGGCCGAACCAGGCCAGGATGCCGCCGACGCCCAGCGTCAGCAGCAGATAGGTGGCGGCCACCCAGGTGGTCACGCTGCGCGCGCTGTCGTTGCGGTCCTGGCGCATCCGTTGCTCCATGCCGATGAAGGCATCGACCTGGCGGCGGATTTCATCGAACTGGGTCTTGCCGCGGCCGGTCTTGGCGGGACCGGTCACGTCGCCGTTGGCGGCGCGCAGCCGTATCATTTCCTGCGCATACTGGTCCCACTGCAATTGCTGGGCGCCGATGACGCTCAGCCGGTCCAGCTGAACCGGGCTGTCCTCGACCAGCTGCCCCAGCGACTTCAGGCCGGTGGCGACCTTGGGCTTGGCCAGCGTGTACGGTTCGAGAAAACTTTCATCGCCGGTCAGCATGTAGCCGCGCAGGCCGGTTTCCATGTCCACCATCTGCTTGCTGATTTCGTTGGCGCTGCCGATCACGCGTTCGCTGTGCTCGACCCAGTTCATCGTATTGACCAGGTAAGCGAGCAAGACGACAAACACCCCGGCGCTGACCACGCCGGCGGCCAGCGGCAGCGTGACGTTGCGCGCGAGGATGCGGCGGAAGCCGCTTTCATCCATGGACGACAGATTGGGCATGGTTCGGCCAGGTAGCGAGGAAAGCTGGAAGTTTAGCTCAAACACAAAACTGCTATACCGGCAAAAACCAATCGTGCGCTAGGGAAATAACATAAAAATCAGGCCGCCTCGGGCCAGATCACGCCGTCGGCGCGCACCGTGGTGCGGTTCAGGATGCGGCGGCCGGGGCCGACCGGCGTCGCCTTGTGCGCGACGTGCAGGTTGTCAGCCACCACCACATCGCCGGGCAGCCAATGGTGGCGGTAGGTGGCGCCGGGGCGGGAGTAATGGCGGTCCACCGCCTGCATCAACGCCTGCGAGCGTTCCGGCCCGTAGCCCAGCACGCCGCCGGTCAGGCCCAGGTTCAGGTACAGCGCCGGAATGCCGGTTTTCGGGTGCTTCAACACCAGCGGGTGCACCACGCCGTTGCGGTGCGCGGTCCGCAGGGCGTCGAATTCCTCGCGGATTTCCGGCTGCAGCTCGGCATAGGCTTGCTGCAAATCGGTGAACAAGGTGTCGCCGCCCTCGCTCGATTGCGCCACCGAGTACCAGAAACTGATCGGCGTCGGCTCCGCGCGGAACGAGCCGTCCGAATGCCAGTAGCGGCCGACGTCGACGTGGCCATCCTCGGGCCGGCTGGCGACGCGGAAAATTTCCGGCAAGCCGTCCAGCTGGCCGCGCATGGCGGGAAAAGTCTCCAGGCTGCCGAACAGTTCGGTGGCGGCGACCTGCTCCGGCGGCGTCAGCGACTGGCCGCGTATCACCAGCATGCCGTACTGCAGCAACGCCGAACGCAGCAACTGCGCGGTGCCGGGACCGGCCTGGCGCAAGTCCATGCCTTCGATGGTGGCGCCAAAGCTCAAGGGTAAGGGGGTAATGTTCATACGGCCTCCAGGGCTGAAAAGTATGAAATCACTATAATCCCGCACAACTCTGCTGATAATATAGGCGAATCTGCAATCACCTTTGCGCCAGACGCAAAGCCTGCCATGGACCGATTCGCTGAACTCAAAGCCTTCTGCCTGGTCGCCAGCAATGGCGGCTTTTCCGCCGCCGCCCGTCACCTGGGCGTGGCCACGTCCTCGGTCACGAGGCTGGTCGACGCGCTGGAAGTGCGCCTCGGCGCCCCCTTGCTGAACCGCTCGACCCGCAGCATCACGCTGACCGACAGCGGCCGCAACTACTATGAGCACGCGACGCAGATCCTGGCCGCGCTGGACGAGGCCGACGACGCCGCTTCCGGCCGGGACAGCGAAGCGGTCGGCGTGCTGCGCGTGGCCGCGCCGGTGACGCTGGCGATCCGCACCATCGGCCCGCTGCTGCCGGAGCTGGTGCGGCGTTACCCGAAGATGGCGCTGGATATGCGGCTCAGCGACAACTACACCAATATGGTCGACGAGGCGATCGATCTGGCGATCCGCATCGGCACGCCGGAGCGGCAGCCCAACCTGATCGCGCGCAAGCTGGCCGGCCACCGGCGCCACATCTGCGCCAGCCCCGCATACCTGCGCCAGCACGGCAGGCCGCACGCGCCGGCCGACCTGACCGGCCACAACTGCCTGCAGTTTTCCTACGGCGCCAGCCGCCAGACCTGGAAGCTTCGGCGCGGCGGCCAGGAGGCCGAGATCGAGGTGCACGGCAGCCTCAGCGTGAATAATTCGGAGATGCTGCGGCAAGCCGCGCTGAGCGGGCTGGGCCTGGCGCTGCTGCCGGCCTGGCTGATCCACCAGGACCTGGAGCAGGGCATGCTGGTGCCGGTGCTGGACCTGTACGAAACCAACCCCGGCGACATGGATGTGGGAATTTATGCCTTGTATCCGGCCAGCCGCCGCGGCTCGGTGAAGATACGCGTCTTCACCGAACTGCTGACGGCGGCGCTGCAAACTTACAGCTTGTAGTTCAAGCCCAGCAGCAGCTGGCGGCCGTAGGTGGTGTAGCGCTCGGGCGCGTAGGAGCCGCCCGAGAACGGATCGCCCTGGCGGGTCTGGTAAGGCGAGTTGTTCAGGTTATTCACCTGGAACAGGAAGGACAGGCCCTTGTAGCGGCCCTGCTCGATCGCGTAGCCCAGCTGCAGGTCGATCTGGCGCTCGGCCAGGATCTCGCTGAAGGCGCGCTGCGCGAACAGGCCGGTGACCTCGCCACGATAGGCCGAGCGGTAGCGGCGGCTGGCGCGCGCCGAGTAGCCCGACTGCTCGTAGTAGACGGTGAAGTTGGACACCACGCCCGACAGCCCCGGCAGCTTTTCCTTGGTGCCCGGACCGTTGGGATGGATGGTGCTCTCGGTGCCGGACATGCTGCCGGTCACGCCGAAGCCTTCCAGCGGCGCCCACAGCAGGCCGCCGTCCAGCGCGCCCGACAGTTCCACACCCTTGACCATGCCGCCGGTGCCGTTGGCCGGACGGTTCAAGGTGCCGATATCCTGGATCGGCACGACGGCCGACGGATTCGGGAAGCCGGCAAAGCTGAACGCGGTCTGCTGGTTGTAGATGTAGCTTTGCAGCTTCTTGTACCACAGCGCGCCGGCGATGTAGCTGCGCTTGCCCATGTACTTTTCCATCGACAAATCATACGAGTTGGCGCGCCACGGTTCCAGCTGTGGATTGCCGCCGCTGCCGTTCCACATGCGGGTGGTGGCGTCGACGCCGCCGGAGATGCCGGCGCGCATGTCCGACATCTGCGGACGGGCCACCGTCTTGGCCGCGCCGAAGCGCAGATTGGTGGTGCTCAGGTATTTGTCGAGGTCGAAGTTCAGGTTCACGCTCGGCAGCCAGTCGGTGTAGCTGGCGCCGCCGGTGATCGAGCCCAGCTTGCCGGAGTTGACGGTGGTGCCGCGCGATTTCTGGTCGACGTTGACGGCCTGCACGCCGATGTTGCCGCGCAGCGGGAACGGACCGACGTCGGTGTCGATGCCGACGCGGCCATAGGCGGTGGTGACTTTCTCGGTCACGCCCCAGTCCTGCAGCGCCTGGTCGTCCGGGCGGGCCGGCTGCATGGTGTAGTACTTGTTCAGCGCGCCCAGCACATCATAGGTCAGCACGCTCGGGATGCCGGCGAAGGCCAGCGAGGTCGACGGCTCGATCAGGTCGGACGACACCGTGGCCGGCGCGCGGCCGTTCTTCAGGTTCCAGTAGTTGTTGGTGTCGGCGTGGGTCTTCTCGCGCTTGCTGTAGTTGACGCCGCCTTCGACGTTGCGGAACATGCCGTCCAGGTCGCGCTTGGCCGACAGCTTGAGCGAACCCAGCGAATCTTCCACCACCGGATGGTGCATGTCCGCATCCTTGCCCCAGCCGCCGACGTCGGTCAGCTTGATGATCTGCGGATCGGCGAAGTTCAGGCTGGGCGTGAAGGTCGGCAGGCCGCTGGCGGTCGGGATCTTGAACTGGAAGTTGTTGTCGGTGATGTGCGAGCCGGCAGGGCCCAGGCCGGCGTAGGTTTCCAGCACCATCTCGCGCCGCTTGGCGGTCGAGTACGACAGGTCGCCGACCAGGGTCCAGCGGTCTTGCTTGAACTGGTTGTTCCAGCCCACGGCGCCGAGCTGGTCCTTGCGCTGGTTGAAGTCGTTGCGCACGATGGGTTCCAGGTTGACCAGCGCGCCGCCCACCAGCAGGCGGGTGCCGCCCTGCGTGACGATCTGCGGATTGTTGTAGGTGACGTCGCTCCACTGGTGTGAGTTCCACATCATGCCGCGCATCGTGGTGTCTTCCTTGAACTCGGAATAGTACAGGTCCAGCGAGGTGCGGAATTCCTTGGACGGGCGGTATTCGATCACGCCCATCAGGCCGTCGCGCTTCTGTTTGCGCGAGGTCGCCGTGACTTCGGCGCCCTTCAGCGCCACCACGTCCTCGTCGCCTTTCGGCAGCTTGTTGTCGGTGCCCCACCACCACGATTTGTATTCCTGCTGCTGGCCCGGCGAATCCAGGTGCGCGTAGCCGATCGCCACGCCCAGCGTGTTGTTCATGAACTGGTCGACATACGACGCGCTGAGGCGGTTGCCGTTGGCCGGCGTGTTCGAGTTGAGCTTGCCGTTGGAATTGTGCTCGCCGCGCGCGTTGAACACGATGCTGCGCTCGCGCAGGTCCAGCGGACGCACCGTGTGCAGGTCCACCGTGCCGGACAGGCCGCCGCCGGCCAGCGAGGCGTCCGGCGTCTTGTAGACGGTGACGCCGTTGATCAGCTCGGACGGATACTGGTCGTATTCGGCGCCGCGGTTGTTGCTGGTCGAGACCAGCTCGCGGCCGTTCATCAGCGTGCCGGAAAAGTCCGGCGCCAGGCCGCGGATCGAGATCGACTGCGCGCGGCCTTCGACGCGCTGCGCCGTCAGGCCGGCCAGGCGGGCGATCGACTCGGCGATCGACACGTCCGGCAGCTTGCCGATGTCTTCGGCCGTGACCGCCTCGACGATGGAATCGGAGTCGCGCTTGATCGCCATCGAGGTCTCGATGCTGCGGCGGATGCCGGTGACGACCACCGACTGGACTTCCTTGTCCTCGGCCGCGGCGCCGTTGGCCGGTCCCTGCTGCGCCCAGGCCGGGCTGGCGGCGAGGGCCCAGGCCAGCGTGGCGCAGGCGGCGGCGATCGGGGTCAATGCGAGTGGATGTGTCTGCTTTCTCATGTTGTCTCTCTCTTTATAGTTTTACTGGTTACGACTAACGGAACGGCTGTGGTGCGGTGCTGCTGGTCATCCAGTCCTGCGCGGACTGGTGGACCTCATAAACCTGCGTGCCAAACGACTGGAACAGGGATTCGATATCGGCCACCGGCGCCTTGGTGAAATCGAGCGCCGGCACCGGCGCGGCGGCGGCGTTGGTGACCAGGCCCCAGGTGCCGTTGCCCTGCCCGCCCTTGTTGTTGACCACCTTCCAGGTCCACGCCGTGGCGGCCCAGCCGTACTTGGCGTAGGTATCGAAGGAAGCGCGCGTGACCTGGCCGCCGAGGTCCAGGCCCAGCCCGGTCCACGGCTGCGTCTCGCCGATGAAGAACGCGGTGTCGACCGCCTTGATCTTGTTGTCCCACTCGCACACGCCGCTGTTGCCGCCGCCGCTGCAGGTCAGCCAGTCCTTGTGCACCTGCAGGCCGATCTGGCCCCAGCCGAACAGGCCCGGGTAGAAGTGCATCTCGAACGCGACATTGCTCATGCCCTGTTCGGACGGCTTGCCATAGGCGCTGATGTTGCCGCTGTTGTGGCCGGGCAGGATGACGACGTGGTTCGGGTCGACCGCGCGGATCGCCGTGTACAGCGTCTTGACCACGGCGGCCAGATTGGCGGCGGTGGTGCCCCACGGCTCGTTGAGCACGCTGTAGCCGGCGACCGACGCGCGGTCCTTGTAGCGGCCGGCGATCTGCTGCCACAGCCAGACGGTGCGCTCCTGGTATTCCGGCGTGCTCCAGTACAGGTTCTTGTTGGCGCAGCCGCTGTGCTGTTCCCATCCCTGCGCGCCGACGGCGCCGTGCAGGTCGAGGATCACGTACATGCCGCGCTTTTCGGCCTGGGCGATGGCGTCGTCCAGGTAGCGCCAGGCGTCGGCGCGCAAGTGGCGTGGATTCTTTTCATCCTCGACCACGCTGTGGATGAACGGCAGGCGCACCAGGTTCAGGCCGAACTTCTGCATCTGGTCCCAGTCGCGGGTGGTGATCCAGTTGTCGCGGAACAGCCGCATCAGGCGCTGGCGCTCGGCATAGCCGAAGCGGCTGTCGAAGTTGGCCTCCAGCTTGCACTCGTCGTCGATGCCGGCGCTGCCCTGCCCCATCATCCAGAATTCATTGATCAGCCAGTTGCCGAGGTTGACGCCCTTGAGCGCGGCCTGGCTGCCGTCGGCCTTCAGCCACTTGGTCCCCTGCGTGTGCAGCATGGTCGGCGTCACCGGCACCGGCGTGACCGGAGTCGGCTTGATGGCTTCCGCCACCGGCGGCGCGGGCGGCACGGGCGTGGACGACGGACCGGCGCCACTGCCGCCGCCGCAGCCGGCAAGCGCCAGCAAGGTCACGAATATAGATCGGTATGACATGGCATCCTCTTGCGTGGAAGCGCTTCCATTTTTGTTCTGAAAAAACTGCCGCGCGATGACGCGGCAGCGCTTTTTTATTTCCAGGTGAAGGTGGCGACGCTGGCCGCCGGCAAGGTATAGCTGAAGCTCTGCTTGCCCTGGCGCACCGCGAAGCTGCGCGGCTCCTTGGCCGAGTTCACCACCAGCAGCGCCACCGAACCGTCGTCGGCGTTGCGGAAGGCCACCGTGTCGAGTTGGTCGTAGCCGCTGGTCGACGCGACGCGGCGCGCGCCCTGGCGCACGAAGCGGCTGGCGTGGGCCAGCGCGTAATATTCCTCGTTGCGGGTGACCTTGCCGTCGCGGCTGTCGATGGTGACGACGCCGCGGCAATCGTTGCAGCCTCCCAGGTGCGGGCCGTCGTGTTCGTCCAGCGCCAGGTTCCACAGCAGCACGCCCCTGGCCCAGCCGCGCGTGGTGCCGATCACCAGTGTGCGGGCGAAGTGCTGCAGATTGTCCGACCATACCGGCGCCCATTTGCCGCCCGAGCATTCGGTGAAGTAGGTGTCCTTGTCGGGCCAGCGGTCATGCAGCGCGGCCTGCACGCGCACGTCGCCGCCGTAGCAGTGCCAGGCGATGCCGTTGACGTATTTGTTCGCCACCGGATCCTTCAGCACGTCGGCCGGCGAGCCCGGCTCGTCCCAGTTGTGGTCCCAGTCCAGGATGCGGGTTTGCGGATGTTCCTTCGCCAGCAACGGCCCCAGGTGGCCGCCGATGAAGGCGGCGCGCTTGGCCGGATCCACGCGCATGCCGGGATAATCCTTGGGCTCGAAGTGCGGCTCGTTCTGCAAGGTCAGCGCGTAGATCGGCACGCCCTCCTTCTCGTAGGCGCCGACATAGCGCGACAGGTAGGCGGCGAACGGCGCGAACGCTTCCGGCTTCAAGGTGCCCTGGATCAGGCTGTCGGTGGACTTCATCCAGCCCGGCGCGCTCCACGGCGACGCCATCACGCGCAGCCTGGGATTGATCGCCAGCGCGGCCTTGGTGATCGGCAGCACGTCGGCGCGGTTGGGTTCGATGGAGAAATGCGCCAGCGTGGGATCGGTCTGGCCTTTCGGCATGTCGTCGAAGCTGTAGTGCTGGCGCGAGAAATCGGAGGCGCCGATGGTCAGGCGGGTGAAGCTGAAGCCCAGCCCCGGCGCCTTGCCGAACAGTTCGTTGAGCAAGGCGCTGCGCTGCTGCTCGTTCATGCGGTTCCGCATCAGCCAGGCGGAAGCGTCGGTGATGGCGGCGCCGAAGCCCACCATTTCCTGGTAGCGCTGCGACGGATCGACCTCGATGATGGTGGCGGCAGCGGCGCCCGGCTTGAACTGGGCATCGGCGCCGCGCGCCAGCAATTGCGTCTGGTCGCCGGTGGTGATCCATGCCTGCACCCTGGCCTGCGCCTGAGCGGACGCGTGCACGCACAGCAGCAAGGCCGGCACCGCGAGCAGGCGGGAAAGGCGTTTCAAGACATGCTGCAAAGGCGAAGGGGGCAAGGCTCCATCGCCCGGCATAGCGGGGCTGGCTGTCAACATTCTGTCTCCGTGCAGAAGGATCGTTGCCCTTCCGTCTATCGTTTATTCACTTATGAATTAAATGGAATCGTTTCCACTTATTGAATTAACTATAGCACCGGCAATTCTTGAATGTCAACGAAAGCGAATGAAGTGTTGCGCGGAAGTGCCGCAGGCTGCAACAGCAGCCATGCGGTTTAACGAGGTGAAACTCCTAGCTGTGTTGCAGCGTCTCGACGCATTGTCGAGTATCGCATCCCGAGCTGTTGAGCACGCGCTCGGACACCTCGGGCGGGATGCTGTTGCTGGCCATGTAAACGGCAGCATCCTCCACGCTCAGCATGTCCTTGAAAATGCGTCCTACTTCGACCTTAGCGGCGACTAGAGGGTCTTTTCTTCTGCACGGGCTCATAATGTTCCTATTAAAAGGTCAAATGGCCAGTCCAGTTTATGCTGCAACGCACAACTCTGCAATTTCTTCTTTTCTATTGCAAGTCGCTGTTTGATTGTTATTGTGCAGGCACCTCCCAGCCGCCGCCCAGGGCCTTGTAGACCGCCACCAGCGAGGTGGCGGCGCCGGCCTGGGCTTGCGCCAAGCGGTCGCGCGCGGACAACAGTTCGCGCTCGGCGTCGAGCACCGTCAGGAAATCGGTCGAGCCGACCTTGAAGCGCTCGCGCGCGATCACGGCGGCCTGCTCCGACGACTGGGCCGCCTCGAACAGCAGCTCGGTCTGGCGCTGGGTGCGGGTGTAGCTGGCCAGCGCGCCTTCCGTCTCCTCCAGCGCGCCCAGCACCGCTTTCTCGTAGCCGATCACCACCGCGTCGTTGCGCGCATCGGCGGCGCTGATCTGCGCGCGGATGCGGCCGAAGTCGATCAGGTTCCACGTCAGCTGCGCGCCGAGGTTGTAGACATACGATGCGCCCTTGCCCAAGTCGCTGAAGTGCGACGAGTTCTGTCCCAGCGTGCCGCCCAGCGACAGCACCGGGAACAGCGCGCTGCGCGCCACGCCGACCTGCGCCGCGGCGGCCGCCACCTGCGCTTCGGCCAGCTGGATGTCCGGCCGGCGCCGCAGCAGCGAGGCCGGCGAACCGATGCTGGACAACTGCACCGCCTTTAACCCGGGCAGCGGCTGCACCGGCCCCAGTTCCGCGTCGAGCGCGGTCGGCTGCAGGCCGCACAGCACCGCCAGCCGATAGCGCGTGCGTATCAGGGCCGCCTCCAGCGCCGGGATATTGGCCGCCGTCGATTTCACCAGGGCCCGCGCGCGTTCGCTGTCGAGCGCCGTGCCGCGCCCCACGTCGAGCCGCGCGTCGACCAGCTCCAGCGCCGCCTGCTGCGTCTCCAGCGACGCCACGGCCACGCGCAGCTGCTCCTGCAGACCGCGCAGGTCGAAGTAGTTGCGCGCCACCTCGGCCGTCACGCTGACCTGCGCCGCCCGCACGCCGGCCGCGCCGGCCAGCACGTTGGCCTGCGCCGCCTTGCGCGCGTCGCCGAGACGGCCGAACAGGTCGGCCTCCCACGCCACGTCGAAGCCAACCGAGTAGTTGTTGTTGGTCTTGACCACGCCGGCGTCGTTCGGCGCGCGGATGCGTGCCGCGCCGGCATCGAGGCCGATGCTGGGCAGCAGCTGCGCGTCGGCGTAGCGGTTCAGCGCGCGCGCTTCGCGCAGGCTGGCGGCGGCGCTGCGGATATCGGTATTGGCCTTCAGCGCCCGCTGCACCAGCGTGTCGAGCAGCGGGTCGTTGAAGGCGTGCCAGAATTCACCGACCGGTTCCCCGGCGGCGGCCGACGGCGCGTTGGCGAAGCCGCTGTCCAGCGCGGGCTCGAATTTCTTGACCGGCGGCGCGCTGGAGCACGCCGTCAACACCAGCGCGACACCGATGACGACGGCCGGATGGCTACGATGCTGGCTCATACTTCCCCCTTGCGCGGCGGATCGGCATCGTCGATGCCGGGATGGAATGGATGGGCCGCGGCCTCGATCTGGTGCCGCAATTCGGCCGAATGCGCGCGGCGCTTCTCGGTGCCCTTGCGCAGCAGCGAGTAGAACACCGGCGTCAGGAAGATGCCGAACGAGGTCACGCCAACCATGCCCGAGAACACGGCGATCCCCATCGCGCGGCGCATCTCGCTGCCGGCGCCGCTGCCCAGAATCAGCGGGATCACGCCGGCGCAGAAGGCGATCGACGTCATCAGGATGGGCCGCAGGCGCAGATGGCAGGCGTTGACGATGGCCTCCATCATCGGCTGCCCCTGCTCCTCCAGCTCCTTGGCGAATTCCACGATCAGGATTGCGTTCTTGCACGCCAGACCGACCAGCACCACCAGCGCCACCTGCGTGAACAGGTTCAGGTCTCCGCCTTGCGAGAACGGCGGGAAGTGCGATATCCACACGCCGAACAGCGCCGACAGGATACACATCGGCACGATCATGATGATGGCCAGCGGCAGGCTCCAGCTTTCATACTGCGCAGTCAGCACCAGCACCACCAGCACCACGGACAGGAACAGCACCGCCGCCAGCGTCGGTATCTTTACGTTGATGCCGGGCAGCGTGATGTCGCGCGTGAGCCGGTCCTGGTAGGTCAGGTCGGTCCATTCGTACGACATCCCGCGCGGCAGCTGCTTGACCAGGCGTTCGATCTCGGATTCCGCCTGGCCGCTGGAGAAGCCCGGCTTGGCGGCGCCGTTGACGTCGGCCGAGGGGAAGCCGTTGTAGCGCGTCACGCGCGTCGGGCCGAAGGTCGGATTGACCTGCATCACGGAACCCAGCGGCACCATCTGGCCCGCCGAATTGCGCGTCTCCAGGTTGGTGATGCTGTCGGCGCGCGAGCGGAACGGCGCGTCGGCCTGCACCACCACCTGGTAGGTCTTGCCGAAGCGCGTGAAGTCGTTCACGTACAGCGAGCCGAGGTTGATCTGCAGCGTGTCGTAGATCTCCTGCAGCGGCAGGCCCATTTGCTTGGCCTTGGTGCGGTCGACGTCGGCGAACAGCTGCGGCACGTTGATGTCGTAGTTCGAATACGGCGTGCCGATGCTAGACTTGGGATTGCCGTAGATCGGCCCGAGTATGCCGCCCCAGACCGCGCCATACAGCGCCTGCTCGCCCTGGCCGCCGCGGTCCTGCACCTGCAGCTTGAAGCCGCCCGCGTTGCCCAGGCCGTCCACCGCCGGCGGCGGCACGACGAACATGCGCGCGCCCTGGATCGCCTGGATGGCGCCATTGACCTTGCCGAGGATGGCGTCCTTGGACAAGGCGCGCGTGGTGCGCTCCTCGAACGGCGCCAGGCCGAAGAAGACGATGCCCTCGTTCGGCGACGACGAGAAGCCGGCGATCGACAGGCCGGGGAAGGCGATCGAATCGACGATGCCCGGCACCTTGAGCGCGATGTCGCTCATGTCGCGGATGACCTTCTCGGTGCGCGCCAGCGACGAACCGGCGGGCAGCTGGGCGATGCCGATCAGGTACTGCTTGTCCGGCGCCGGCACGAAGCCGCTGGGAATGCGCGTGAACAGCAGGCCGGTGCACAGCAGCAGCACGCCGTAGACCACCAGCGCCAGCGATTTGCGCTGCAGCAGCCCGGTCACGCCGCGTCCATAGGCCTTGCTGCGGCGCTGGAACATGCAGTTAAACCAGTGGAAGAACTTGCCGAACAGCTTGTCCATCACCACCATGATCTTGTCTTTCGGCGCGTCGTGTGGGCGCAGCAGCAGCGCCGCCAGGGCCGGCGACAAGGTCAGCGAATTGAACGCCGAGATCACCGTGGAAATCGCGATCGTCGCCGCGAACTGCTTGTAGAACTGGCCGGACAGGCCGGGCACGAAGGTCAGCGGGATGAACACGGCGCACAGCACCAGCGCGATGGCGATGATAGGTCCGCTCACCTCGCGCATCGCGCGCACCGTGGCGTCGTGCGGCGTCAGGCCGTCGGCGATGTTGCGCTCGACGTTTTCCACCACCACGATGGCGTCGTCGACCACGATGCCGATCGCCAGCACCAGCCCGAACAGGGTCAGCGTGTTGATCGAGTAGCCCAGCAACAGCAGCATCGCGAACGTGCCGATGATGGAGATAGGCACCGCCAGCAGCGGGATCACCGAGGCGCGCCAGGTCTGCAGGAAGATGATCACCACCAGCACCACCAGCAGCACCGCCTCGATCAGCGTGTGCACCACTTTCTCGATCGAGGTCTGCACGAAGCGCGTGGGGTCGTAGACGATGTCGTAATCGACACCCTTGGGGAAGTTCTTCTTGGCGTTCTCCATCGTCGCGCGCACGTCGTTCGACAGCTTCAGCGCGTTCGAGCCGGGCGCCTGGAAGATACCGATGGCCGCCGCCTCCTTGTTGTTCAGCAGGCTGCGCAGCGAATACGAGTTGGCGCTGATCTCCACCCGGCCGACATCCTTGATGCGCACCAGCGCACCGGTCGCGGGATCGCTGCGGACGATGATCTCGGCGAAATCCTCCTCCTTGATCAGCCGCCCCTGCGCATTGACCTGCAGCTGGAAGTCGGTGTCGTTGGGCGCCGGCGGCGAGCCGACCACGCCGGCCGCCACTTGCGCGTTCTGCTCGCGGATCGCCGCCACCACGTCGCCGGCGGTCATGTTGCGCGCCGCCAGCTGGCGCGGATTGAGCCAGATGCGCATCGCGTAGTCGCCGGAACCGAACAGCAGCACCGAGCCCATGCCGGGCACGCGCAGCAGGTCGTCGCGCACGTTCAGGTTGGCGTAGTTGCGCAGGTAGAGCGCGTCGTGGCTGTTGTCCGGCGAGACCATGTGCACCACCATGGTCAGGTTGGGCGACTGCTTCTCGGTCGTCACGCCGATCTGGCGCACGATGTCGGGCAGGCGCGGCAAGGCGCGGTTGATGCGGTTCTGCACCGCCGTCTCGGCCTGCTCCGGCACCGTGCCGATCTTGAAGGTCACCGTCAGCGTCATGCTGCCGTCGGCGGTGGCCTGGCTTTCGAAGTACAGCATGTGTTCCAGGCCGTTGATCTGCTCTTCCAGCGGCGCGGCCACGGTTTCCGAAATCACGCGTGGATTGGCGCCGGGGAACTGGGCCCGCACCACGATCTGCGGCGGCGCCACTTCCGGATACTCGGAGATCGGCAGCTGGAAGATCGCCAGCAGGCCGACCATGAAAATGAAAATCGAGAGGACGGTGGCGAAGCGCGGGCGGTCGATGAAAAATCGCGAGATATCCATGCGCCGCTCCTCAGCCCTTGGCCACAGCCGGGGCGCCTGGCGGCGGCGCCGGGATGGGTTGCCCCTGCTCGTCCACCTTCAGCACCTGCGGCGTGACCGGCGCGCCGGGGAAGGCGCGCAGCAGGCCGTCGACGATCACCAGTTCGCCGGCATTGATGCCGGTGACGACGCGCATGCCGCCGATCAGCGCGCCGGGCTTGATCTCGCGCTGCTCGACGATGTTGTTCTTGCCGACCACCAGCACCACCTTGCGCGTCTGGTCGGTGGTGATGGCGCGGTCCGACACCAGCGTGGCGGAATAGCTGCCGCTGCCGACCAGCTGGATGCGGGCGAACAGGCCGGGCGTGTAGAGGCCCTCCTTGTTGTCGAACACGGCGCGTCCGCGCATCGAGGCGGTGGCCGGGTTCAGGCGGTTGTCGACGAAGTCCATGTGGCCTTCATGCGGGAAGCCTTCCTCGTTGGCCAGGCCCAGGCGCACCGCGTTCGGCACGTCGCGCGACGATGGACGGCTGCCGTCGCGGGCCGCGCGCATGTATTTCAGGTAGAGCGCCTCGCTGGCGTCGAAGTAGGCGTACATGCGGTCGTTCGACACCACGGTGGTCAGCACCGGATCGCCGATATTCACCAGGTTGCCGACCGTGACATTGGCGCGCGACGTGCGGCCGGTGACCGGGGCGACGATGCGGGTGAACTCCAGGTTCAGCCTGGCCTGCGCCAGCGCCGCCTCGTAGGCCTTGACGTTGGAGTTGGCGTTGGCGACCGCCGCCTTCAGCTGGTCCAGCTCCTGCTGGCTGACGCCGCGCACGGCGACCAGTTTTTCCGCGCGCGCCAGCTCGGTCTTGCTCAACTCTCCGGAAGTGCGGGCGGCCACCAGCTGCGCCTCGACGCGGGCCGCTTCGGCGGCGAACGGACGCGGATCGATGGTGAACAGCGGATCGCCCTTGCGCACCATCTGGCCTTCGCGGAAGTGCACCTGCATCAGCGTGCCGGCCACCCGCGAGCGGATGTCGACCGTGTCCGGCGCCTCGAGGCGGGCGGTGAATTCGTCGAATTCCTTGACGTCGCGCTTGACGGCCGGCGCCACCGATACCGCGGGGGGGCCCCCCCCCCGGCGCCCCCCCCCCCGCCAGGGGGGGGCCGCCCCCCCCCCCCCGCGGAGGTGGTTATTTTTTAAGAGGTGTTGGGCGAACCCCCG